>DATIQP010000441.1:0-5438 GCA_035470765.1 Polyangiaceae bacterium
TGAACTTCGAGACGGTCTGCATGGCGCCGTGCCAGGCCGACGTGGACGCCAACGGCATGTACCGCGTGGCGGGCGACGGCGTGACGCCGTCGAGCACCTTCGGGCTCGGCGCTCCCAACGGCGCGATGCGCCTGCACGTGACCGCCGGGAGCTCGGGCGCGCGGATCGGCGGCATCTGGCTGCTCATCGGAGGGATCACCCTCGCGGTGACCGGCGGTCTCACGGCCGGCCTGTTCGCCGCGATCAACGATCCGTACACCGACATGACCGGGTGGATCGTAGCCGGCGCGGTGATGGCCGGCGTCGGCGTGATCATGACGGCGATCGGCATCCCGCTCATCATCGGGAGCGGCACCTCCGTGGTCACCGATCAGGGGATGCCTTTGGCGAAGCGGCCGTCCAAGCCCCACCTCACGCTGTCCGGCCTCGTGTTCTGACTATTTCCGATCGCGAAGCGCGCCGGTGACGTCGTGCGGAGGGGCGGTCACGGTCGCCGTGGGCTGCACGCTCACCGCCGTGGGCGCGCGGGCGCTCGCGTGGGGCTGCGGCGTGCGCGCGACGGGCGCGGGGGCGGACGTCGGCGCGAGGCTGAGCGCCGGGAGGCTCTCGGCCATCGCCGCAGTCGAGGCGGACGGCGCGAGGGCGACCGTCGGGGATTCGGGCGCGAGCGCGGCGCTGGGCGACGCGGCGGCGCTCGCCGCGGACGCGGGGAGCGGGTGGTGTGCGGCGCGGATCGCCCAGATGACCGCGACGCCGAGCACGACGCATCCGATCACGGCGAGGCTCACGAGCAGCTCGGGGCGTGGAGACCTCTGCTTGCGCGCCACACCGCTCCGGGCCACGGTCGGCTCGAACCCCGAGATTGGCGACGGCGTGTCGCTCGGCACCGGCCTCGGCGTCGCCCCGGCGAGCGCCCCGGCCGCGCGAGCGAGCCGATCGGCGACGAGGCGCGCTTCGACCGTCGCGAACGGCCGGAGCGCGAGCGCGAGGTCGTGGGCGCTCGCGAAGCGGCGATGGCGATCTTTCTCGAGACAGCGCATGACCGCGGTCGCGAGCTCGTTCGGGACGTCCGAAGGGAGCGGGGGCGGCGACTCGGTGGCGATCGCGCTGGCGAGGCCCATCATCCCCTCGGCGTCGAACGGCGGCCGACCGGCGAGCGCCTCGTAGAGCACGACGCCGAGCGCCCACAGGTCCGTCCGTGCGTCGACGTCGCGCGGCGTCCGGATCTGCTCGGGCGACATGTAGCGTGGCGAGCCGAGCGCGACGTTCAGCGACGTCTGCGCGCCGGCCTCGCCGTGCAGCTTCGAGATGCCGAAATCGAGGACCTTGACGTAGGGGCTGCCGTCCGCGCGCGCGGCCACGAAGAGGTTGGCCGGCTTGAGGTCGCGGTGGACGATGCCGAGCGCGTGCGCCTGCGCGAGCGCCTCGCACACCTCGATCGCGAAGGACGCGGCCTCGGCGGGCGAGAGCCTCCCGCGCTGGGCAATCATCGCGCGCAGGTCCTGGCCGGCGAGCAGCTCCATCACGATGTACGGCTCGCCGGTCTCGAAGACGCCGGTATCGAATACACGAACGACGTGCTCGCCGCGAATCTGCGCGCACGCACGGGCCTCGCGCGCGAACCGGTCGAGCGCCCCCGCGATGGCCTTCGCCTCGTTGCGCAGGAACTTGATCGCCACGCGCTGGGCGAGGCCCACGTGCGTCGCCTCGATGACGACGCCCATCCCGCCCTGTCCGAGCAGGCGCTCGACGCGGTACTTGCCCCCCAGGAGCGTCCCGACGGCCGGCACGGGCAACGGCTCGGACTCCGAGTCGGCCATGACGGTCGGAGCCGACCCCGTCGTGACGATCTGGTCCGATTTCTCGCGCAGCGCCATCGCAGCAGCGCGCAGCTTACCCCGCTCGCGCGCCGGGTGCACTCGCGGGCCTGAGGCGTTACGCTCGGGCCATGCTCGATCGAGCCCTTGTCGCTTCCGTCTTCGCAGGGGCGACCTTGTTCGCAAGCCCCGCTCTGGCGCAGACCGCGCCCCCGCCCCCAGGCCAGCCGCAGCCTGTCGCCATCGAGACGCCGCCGGTCGGCGCGGCGCACGGCGGCGACACGCTCGTCCTCAAGGACGGAACGACGCTGCACGGGACCATCCGGGAGATGACGCCCGGGCAGGCGGTGACCATCGTTCTTCCGGACGGAAAGGTGCGCACGGTGGAGTGGAGCGCGGTCGATCGGGTCGACATCGATCGCGCCAGGGCACCGGCACCGCCCGCGCCCGCCCAGACGACGACCGCGGTGCACCTCGAGGGCGCCGGGCCGGGCATCGTGCTGCAGGCGCTCGACGAGCGGGGCACGGAAGGGAAATGGCAGACGGTGTGCGAGGGCGCGTGCGATCGCGACCTGCCGACGGGCGGACTCTATCGCGTCGACGGGCCGGGGCTGCGCACGTCGAGGCCGTTCCGGCTCCCCGAGGGTTCGCGCGTGGACTACCAGGTCCACGCCGCGTCGTCGCTCGGCTTCGCGGGTGGCCTGACCCTCGTCATCGTCGGCGGCGTCGCGCTCCTCACCGGCCTCACGCTCCTCGTCGAGCTCGCGGTCTACGACGCCAACGGCTACATCATCCCCGACGGATTCCTGGTCGCGGGGGGCCTCCTGACGGGCGGCGGGCTCGCCGCGTTCATCCCCGGCATCTTCCTGATGAAAGGCAACGGCCGGACGACGGTGACGGCGGCCGGCGGCGGGGCGACCGCGCGCGTGCCGGCGTGGCGCGAGCCGCAGCTCCCGTCCTGGCAGCCACGCTGGGCGACGATCGGCGTCCCGGTGTGGAGCGGAACGTTTTGAGCGCGCAGCGCGCGGTGGTGATCCTGGTCGCGGCGCTCTTCCCCGCGGCGGCGGCGTGCGGTGCGCGGACGCAGCTCGGCGCGCCGCAGCCGGTCGACGCGCGGGCGGACGTCGTGGACGCGCGCGCCGACGTCGTGGACGCGGGCGGAGACGAGGACGTCGTCGAGGAAGACGCGCCGATCACGGACGCGTTCCCCGACGTGCCGATCGTCGGCGATTGCCCCGACGCCGGCGACACGCTCATCTACGTCCTCGGCTCGCACAGCGAGCTCTACAGCTTCGATCCGCCGACGCTCGCGTTCAAGAGCATCGGGACCATCGCCTGCCCCAACACCAAGTCGACCCCGAACTCGATGGCCGTCACGCGCACCGGCATCGCGTTCGCGGGCTTCCTCGACGGGCAACTGTACGAGGTGAGCACCTCCAACGCGGCGTGCAAGGCGACGACGTACGCGCCGTCGCAGCAGGGCTGGGTCACCTTCGGGATGGGCTACGCGGGCGCGGCGGACGGCGGCGAGACGCTCTTCGTCGCGGGCAACGGGAGCATCTTCGCCAAGGGCCTGGGTCTCATCGACACGCAGACCTTCACGCTCGACTTGATCGCTCAGTTTCAGCCGCAGGTCTACAACTGCGAGCTCTCCGGCACGGGCGACGGACGACTCTTCGGCTTCTGCCCCTTCTCCACTGGCTCGTACCTGATGGAGTTCGACCCCGCCACCTCCAAGGTGCTCTCGTCGCACCAGCTCTCGGTGGGAGGCGCGTCCGCGTTCGCCTTCGCGTTCTGGGGAGGCGATTTCTGGATCTTCACGGCGAGCTCGGGCCCGTCCACGGTCACGAAGTACGATCCCATCACCCTGAGCGAGACGCCCGTCGCGACCGCGCCGCTCGCGATCGTGGGCGCCGGCGTCTCGACCTGCGCCCCGCTGTAGCGTGGCTCACGGCGGGATGCAGTCGGGCCCGCTGGCGAACACGGCGGTGCACACGGAGGCGCCGGGGCACGTCGCGCCCGCGTCGGCCACGCACGCCTTGGCGCAGTAGCCGCCCATGCCGACGTTGGGCGTGCTGTAGCCGTTGATGCGCGTCTCGAGCGAGTCGCAGACGAAGCCGGTCGTGCACGGCGCTCCGCCGACGATGCACGTGCTCGAGCAGTAGCCCGTCTTGTTGCTGCCGTAGAGGCAGTTGCACACGCCCGCGCTGGTGTCGCTCTCGGTGCACGCGTCGCCTACGCTCTTCGTCGGCGGCAGCACGCCTTGCACGCACCAGCCTCGATCGGTCTGGCACTTCTGGCCGTTCTGGCAGTCGGCGTCCTGCGTGCAGCCCGCCCAGCAGTAGCCCACGCCATTCTCTGCCGCCGCGGGGTAGGCGAAGCAGACGTCGTGGCCCAGGCAGCCCGTCGGCGCGCTGCCGTTCTTGTCGTAGTTGCACTTCGGCAGACAGATGCCGCCGCTCGCGCCGCCCGTCACGCAGATGCCTGGCGACGACGGATCGTCGGGGCCGTCGCAGAAGTGCAGGCCGCTCGCGTCGCTGACCGGCGAGCAGGTCGGCAGGATGCACACCGGGTTGGGGTAGAACTCCTGCGGCGCGAAGACCGAGCTCGAGCAGCGCGCGACGTTGGGACCGTTCGCGGAGTGGCAGTCGTTGTCGGAGGTGCACGCCTTGCCGACGGTGCCGTCGTAGGGCGCTACGATGGGCGTCGCGTCGCCCGCTTCGGGGCTCGACTGGACGTCACCTCCGCCGCCGTCCGTGCTGGCGTCCGGCGCGGTGGTGACGGCTCCCCCGCACGCGGCGGCGACGGCGAGGACCGGGGCGAGCGCGGCCAGGCGGTTCATGCCGCCATTGTCGCACGCGCTCACGCCCCGGTGGGAGCGAACTTCAGTTACACGGCGCGGCGTTCAGCAGGTTCTGGTCGGCGCTCTTGCAGTTGCCCTGGTCGTTGGTGTCGCTGACCTTATACGCCTGCTCGAGGTAGTACTCGCGGCAGTCGACTGTGTTGCCCGACGTGGCCGCACCGCCATCGGCGCCGTCGGTGAGCGGGCCGCCGGAGAGGTTGCTCTCGCCGGCGCACTGCGAGGCGCAGTTGGTCCAGCCCGTCGAGCCGCACTGGGCGGCGTAGAGCGCGCAGAAGTCCTCGCACTCGGTGCCGCACTGGCCGAAGCCGTAGGGGCCGGCGTGCGGGCAGTGCAGCGAGGCGTTGGAGTCGCTCGTGGCGGCCAGGCTCAGGTGGTACATGCGGCACGCGAGCGTGTCGCCGGAGGTCGCGCCCGCGTCGCCCGCGGTCAGCTTCGCGCAAATCGCCGCGCACGTGGCCGTGTCGAGGTACTGCGCGTTCGCGCCCGTGCACACCGTCGCCATCGCGCTGCAGTAGTAGTTGCAGTCGAGCGCCGACGCGTCGACGCCCGGGCTCGAGTCCACGCCGCCGTCGGAGCCTCCCGAGTCGGTGGTGGAGGAGTCGGCCACGGGGCTGTCGGGCGAATTGGCCGCGTCGGAGCCGCCGTCGCCCGGCGGAGTGGTGTCCCCGCCGCTACACGCCACCAGGGCCCCCGCGGAGCCCGCCACCACCACCGCACCAAGACAAGCGATCTGGAACCAACGCATCGAAGACCTCCTT
>DATIQP010000442.1:0-2303 GCA_035470765.1 Polyangiaceae bacterium
CGACGTCTCGGGCTACTTCTTCTTCAGCTGCGGGAAGAAGGGGTTCTTGTCGTCCCACGGGGGCGGGGGCTCGACGTACTCCCACTTGCCGCCGGCCTGGTACGTCATGATGCCGTGCATCGGATCGGCCTCGATGCCGGTCGACGACTTGGCGAAGTTGACGCCGTACCTGCCGGTCACCTTCAGCTTGGCGCCCACGCCGGGCAGCGGGAACGGGATGTCGACGCCCCAGAGCTCGTCCTTGACCACGTCCTTCTCGCCGGGCGGGTCCTTGAGGTGCTGGTACTTCTCGTTGGCGTCGAAGAGGTTGGCGTAGTTGTCGGCGAAGCCCATCACGCGGATCCGCGGGGCCTTCTCGTCCGTCTTGCTGTCGGAGATCCAGATGGTGGGGATCTGAAGGTCCTTACCGTCGCTCCACTTGCAGTCGTCCGGATCCTTCTTGCCCGTCTTGTGGACGGCGCAGGCCGGCGCGCGCGGGATGTTGGAGTCGACGATGTAGCCGACGATGGTGATGTCTTTCGAGGTCACCTCGGCGTTGTGATAGAGGCTGTTCAGGTGGTGGATCGCGCCGTAGACCGTGTAGGCGTCGCCGCTCTTGATCGGATCGGTCGGCAGCGCGGGCGGCGCGGGAAGCGACACCTTTTTGCCCGACCACGCGGGGACGGGCTTGTAGGGATCCTCGTTGCTGTTGCAGCCGGGCATCAGGGCGACAAGCCCCGACGAGGCGACGAGAGCGAGGGACAGAACGGCCTTGCTAGTCATGAGCGTTCTCCAGCCGCAATGAAGTGCGCGGAAAACCGGGATATCACGCCGGGCGCTTTCGCGACAAGCGAGCAGTTGCGGCCCCGCCATCCGGCTCCCCCGCGGCCGCCCCCGTAAGGATGCGTCGGACGTCGGCCTCGCGGACGACCTCGCCCGCGGCCGAAGCGACCAAACGCTGCACGACTACCGCCAGCTCCGCGTCCTCGCCATCCCAGCCGTGCTCCACGAGGAGCATGAACGCCGGGTCATCGATACCGACCGGGGTCCCCCGCACGCGCAGGCCCTCGCGCGCCAGCCGATCCGTGACCAAAGCCCGGATGTCCTCGGGCCGCTCGGCGATGCCGGGCAGCCTCACGGGCGCCTGGACCGCATCCCCGAGCCGGGAGGCCAGCATCGGGTCCAGGCGGCCGCCCTCGACGAGCGAAAGCGGGTCGACGACCGCCGTCAGCGCCAGCACCACGTCGAGCGGCTCCGGGCGCCCCCACGGGGCTCGGCGCTCGGCCAGCGCTTGACCGATCAAGCGCTGCACGTCGCCGGGTAGGGCCGCGCCGTCGAGCAGCACGAGCATGCCTCCGTCCGCGAGCGCGAGGGGCGAGGCGACGGGGTCCTTCCACCGGTCCGAGTCATGGTCGCGGGTGCTCGTGCCGTCGACCAGGACGAGCGGCGCGGCTGCGCGAGCGCCCGCGAGGTGCGCCCGTGCGAGGAACGGCACCGGGTCGACGCCGCTGCGCGCGACCACGACAATCGGGGCCTGCGATTTCGTGAGGCGCTCGAGCGCGTCGTACGCGAGGCGCGAGCCCGCGGAGTAGATGCCGACGGCGGCCGGGCGGGCGAGGCGCGTCGCCGCGAGGGCGTGGTGCGCCGACGCGCGGGCGAGGGCGTGCTCGAGCAGCTCGACGCGCCCCTCCGCGAGCTCGGCGGCCTGGGACGCGGCGCGCTCGCGATCCATGCTCCGGGCGAGCAGCGCGCGGGCGTGGCAGAGCGGCGCGAGCTCGTCGGCGAGGGCGCGGACGGCGCGCGCTTCTTCGAGCGACAGGTGCGGCTCGCCGTCGTAGGCAGGCAGAAAGAGGATCGCCTCGGGCTCGCCGCCGCGCGCAACGACGGTCGCCGTCGCCACCTTCGCGTCCTTCATCCATTGCGACAGCGGCCGCAGGTCGGGCCGGCGCACCTCGAGGGCCTCGAGCGCCTCGGCGCGGAGCGTCACCTCGGGCTCGCCGCAGGCCACGGCGAGCAGCTCCGGCGGCAGCTCGGCGGGCTCGTCGTGGGGGTAGCCGGCGGCGTCGACGCGGAGCGAGCGGACGGGGTCGAGCAGCCAGAGCTCGGAGGAAGGGGCGCGTGCGCCGCCGGGCGCGAGCGAGGGCGGCGGCGCGACCGCGCGAAGGGCCCGGAGCACCTCGAGCAACGCCTGCTCCGCGTCGCGGCCGCGCACGGCCACGATGGCCGTCCGCAGGGCCTGGAGCCGGCGGCTCCGTTCGGCGTCGACGGCGTCCTCGATCTTGCCGATGTGCGCCCCGACACCGAGCGACACGAGGGTGAGCACC
>DATIQP010000443.1:0-4379 GCA_035470765.1 Polyangiaceae bacterium
GAGCTGAACTTGGGGATCTGGTCGTCGCGGATGTTGTCGTTCGGGTTACGGAGAACGACGGTGATCGCGCCCTTGTCCATCGCGACCGAGACGGCCTGCGCCTGCTCGATCTTCATCGACAGGGTCAGGATCGACTCGGTACCGCGCCGATCCTTGCTGAGATCGACGGCGTCGGGCGAGGTCTGGTACCCCGAGGCGAGCACGAGCACCTTCTGGAGCAGGACGACGGCGTCGAGGTTCGAGACGTTGCCGGGCTCGGGCAGGACGGCGATCACGTCGACGTAGTCGCCGGGCTTGACCATCGCGGCGCTCGCGTCCTCGCGGCGGGTCCTCAGCGAAAACGCGCGGTTGCCGGGGAGGATGAGCGAGCTCAGGTCCCGGCGCTCCTCGTTGGCCGTGGCCAGGTCCGTCCACATCAGCGTCTGCTGGGCCTGCACGGTGGTGCCGACGTTGAGGCCGAGGATCTTCGGCTTGTCGACCTCTTTGATGGCGCGGTCTTCGACGTAGGCCTGGGGCACTTCGCGGGTCGACAGCTCGTCGTCCGTGATGGCCTTGCCGCGCTCGATCGGCTTGATCGCGATGAGCAACTTAACCTTGTCGCCGCCCGACATCTCGCGTTCGTAGCGCTTCGTGTAAAGCACCAGAAGCACGACCCCGAGGAGCGCGACGACGAACGCCAAAAGCAGCGCGCGACGATCCATATGGCCGATGTTCGACGCTAGCCCGCTTCCCTAGTTTTGGGAACCCGAATCCCTCAATACCGGAGGGGTGTCGGCCCGATCGGTTGGGGCCGGTGGGGGGCCACCACGATGACTCGCGTCCTCTGAACCTGGAACACCTGATCGAGGGTGTAGTAGGCGTCCTTGCTGTCGACGACGAGCGACACCGACGGGTTCTGCGGGCGGAGGTTCTCGTTGCCTTTGTCGGATGTGTCGACCGTGAAATCCAGGTGATCGCCCGGCTTGGCGTTCATCATGAAGGTCGCGGCGCCGGACTGATCCGTACGAGCGATGTCACGCCCGAGGTACCTGATGGGAAGGTTCGGCCCGTTCTCGGTGCGCATGGCCACCACGACCTTGCGCTCGGCGGGAGGGCACGAGACGGGATACTCGGCGAGCCGGCTCGGATCCGAGAGCCGCTTCAGCGCGACCGTGATGGGGCGGGTGGGCGAGTCGAAGCCCTCCGGGCACTTCACGTAGACGTCGAGCTGGTCACCGTCCTCGCCTTTGAACGTCAAGACGGCTCGGCCCTTGTCGTCCGTCTTGCCGATCTCCTTGTTGGTCCGGGTGACGACGGCGCCGGGGAGCGGCACGTTCTTGTCGGACTCGACGGTGACGGCGACGTGGAACGGCGGCGCCGGCTGCTCCTCGAGGCCCTTGCAGGCACCGGCGAGCATCGGCAGCGCGATCGCGCAGACAAACAGCGCCCTCATGGTCCCAGAATAACACGCTCGGTGGCGCCGCGCTTGGCTGCCAGATCAGGCTCGGAGGGCAGCGCCGAAGCGTCGCTGCATCTCCGCGACGACCTTGGCATGGCTCGCGTCGACCTCGGCGTCGGTCAGCGTGCGCGGGCTCTCCGGCGGCGCGCGGTAGACGACGTGGAACGCGAGGTTCGCGTGACCCTCCGGCACGGGCGAGCCGGTGAACCGATCGAAGAGCTGGACGTCGACGGCGAGCGGGCCCGCGGCCTCGCGCACGGCGCGGAGGACGTCTCCCGCCGGGACGTCGTTACGGACCACGAAGGCGATGTCGCGTCGGCTCGCGGGGTGCTTCGGGATCGGCGAGTACTTCGGGTGGCCGATGCCCAGCCCGACCAGCGCCGCCAGATCGAGCTCCACGATCACGAGCGAGCCGCCCAGGTCCAGCGCGTCGACCACGTCGGGATGCAAGGGGCCGAGCGTGCCGATCTTCGCGCCTCGAAGCTCGATCGTCGCGGCGCCTCGCGGGTGGAGATAGCGCGGGGCGCGGGCCTCCCAGTCCTTCGGCGCGATCTGCGCGACGGTGGCGCTCGCGGCCACGAGGCGAGACACGAGCGCGGTGGCGAGACCGCTCGCGTCCCAGACGTCGACGTCCACCGGACGCGTGAGGTAGGAGGGGCGAGCGCCGGCGAGGACGGCCGCGAAGCTCGCGCGCTCCTGGGGCAGGCCGTTCGCGGCGCCCTGCAAGAACACTGAGCCTGCCGAGAAGAGGCCCACGTCCGACTCTCCGTAGCGCCGCGCGCGGCTTGCGGCTTCGAACAACCCCGGCAAGAGGCTCGTGCGCATGGCCGACAGCTCGTCGGTGAGCGGGTTCTGGAGGGTGAAGGCGGCCGGGAGGCCGAGCGCGGCGAGCGCCTTGGGCGAGACGAAGCCGTAGGAGAGCGCCTCGGAGAGACCGAGCGACACCGCGGCCGCGCGGACGTGCCGCAGCAGCGCCTCGCGCCCTCCCACGGGACGCGTGGCGCGGATCGCCGGGAGCGCCGCCGGGACCGTGTCCATGCCGCGAACGCGCACGACCTCGTCGACCAGGTCGGCCTCGCGTGAGACGTCGGGGCGGTGGGACGGCACGACGGCCTGGAGCTCGCCGTCCTTGGCCGCGGAGATCTCGAAGCCGAGGCGCTCGAGCGTCTGCTTCGCCTCGCTCATCGGGACTTCGATCCCGAGCAACGCGCGCATCCGCTCGGCGCGCAGCGCCACGCGCACCTTGGCGATCGCGGCGCCTCGCGCGACCACGGCGCCCTTCGCGGCCGCGCCGCCCGCGAGCCGGCACGTCACCCCCACGGCGTGGCGCAAGGCGCGCTCGGTGTCGCCGTGGTCCACGCCGCGCTCGAACCGGTGGCTCGACTCGGAGTGCAGGCCGTGGCGCCGCGCGGTGCGGCGCACCGTGCGCGGGTCGAAGTACGCGCACTCGAGCGCGATGCGCTTCGTCCCCTCGGTGATCTCGCTCGCGAGCCCGCCCATCACGCCCGCGAGCGCGATGGGCCCCTCGGCGTCCGCGATCACGAGGTCGTCCGCGACGAGCTTGCGCGTCTCGCCGTCGAGCGTGACGAGCGCCTCGCCCTCCTTGGCGCGGCGCACGACGATGACGCCGCCGCGGATCTTGTCCGCGTCGAAGGCGTGCATCGGGTGGCCGTACTCGAGCATCACGAGGTTGGTGACGTCGACCGCGTTGGAGATGGGCCGGACGCCGAGCGCGGCGAGGCGGTAGCGCACGCCGTGCGGTGAGGCGCCGATGCTCGAGCCCTCCACGATGGCGGCGCCATAGATCGGGCAGCGCTCGCCGTCCTCGATGCGCACTTTCACGAGAGCGTCGGCCGACGCCCCGCCCTCGCGCAGCGGCGCCTCGGGCTCGGGGACCTTCCACGCGATGCCGAAGAGCGCGGCCGCTTCGCGCGCGAGGCCGATGTGGCCGAGGCCGTCGGGCCGGTTCGGCGTCAGGCCGATCTCGAAGATCGTGTCGTGGGCCTCGGGGATCGCCTCGGTGAGCGGCGTGCCGGGCTGCGCGAAGCCGGCCGGAAAGACCAGGATGCCCTCGGCGTCCTCGGTCAAGCCGAGCTCGGCCTCGCTGCAGAGCATGCCCTCGCTCGTGATTCCGCCGATGTCTCGACGGCCGATGGTCATGCCCTTGGCGGGGAGGTGGGTGCCGAGCGGCGCGAGGACGACGACGCCGCCCGGCTCGGGCACGTTCGGCGCGCCGCACACGACCTCCTGGAGCGTGCCGCCGCCGCGATCCACGGTGACGAGGCGAAGGCCGCTCTTGGTCGGGTGCTGGCGCGTGGAGACGACCCACGCGAGGACGCACGACTCGGCGCCGCCGCCGTAGACGCTCGTGCCCTCGACCTCGAGCCCGGCCGCGGTGAAGCGCGCCGCGAGCGCCGCGGGATCAGCGGGGAGGGAAGGGACGAGGGAGCGGAGCCAGAGGTGGGATGCCTTCATGGGCGGGGAAAGACGAGGGGGGAATGTACGAAGGTGGAATTCAGAATTGGGAGAGGAAGCGGGGGTCGTTTTCGAAGAGGAGGCGGATCTCGGGGATGCCGTAGCGGAGCATCGCCTGGCGCTCGATGCCCATGCCGAGCGCGAAGCCGGTCCACTTCTCCGGGTCGATGCCGCACGCCTCGAAGACGACCGGGTGGATCATTCCGCAGCCGAGCACCTCGAGCCAACCGGAGTGCTTGCACACCGCGCAGCCGGCGCGCGTGCCGTCGGGACGCTTGCAGAATACACATCCCACGTCGACCTCGGCGCCGGGCTCGACGAACGGGAAGTAGCTCGGGCGAAGGCGCACCGGCGTGCCGGCGCCGTAGAAGCGCTCGGCGAACTCGGCGAGCACGCCCTTGAGGTGCGAGAGCGAGACCTTCTCGTCGACGAGGAAGGCCTCGACCTGGTGGAACATCGGCGAGTG
>DATIQP010000444.1:0-3090 GCA_035470765.1 Polyangiaceae bacterium
GTCCACGAGATGGTGACGCCGTTCCTCGCCGACGCCCGGGTGGGTGCGGTCGCCGGACGCGTCGCCGTGCTCAACCGCGACAGCGTCATCAGCCGAATGCTCGAGGTGCAGTACGCGCTCGCGTTCGACTTCGGGCGCGCCGCGCAGTCGACGTACCGCGCCGTGGCCTGCTGCCCGGGCGCCCTGTCGGCCTTCCGCCGCGCGGTGATCCTCCCCCACCTCACCGAGTGGACCCGCCAGCGCTTCCTCGGGCGGCCCGTCGGCCACGGCGAGGATCAGGCGCTGACGAACATCGTGCTCCGATGCGGCTACGACACGGTCTACCAGCGCTCGGCGGTGGTGCACACGCTCGCGCCGACCACGTACCGGCAGATGACGCGCATGTTCGTCCGGTGGGACCGGAGCTTCATCGTCGAGGGCTTCGCGTTCGCGAAGTTCATGTTCACTCGCTACCGCGAGAAGAACCGCGTCCTGCCCGTCGTCAGCTTCGTCGTCACGAACCTTCGCCTCGTACTCTTCTTCTGGGGCCTGCTCGAGCTGCCGGAGCTCTTCATGGAGGACGCGACCCACCTCGCGCAAGGCGCCGTCGCGCTCGGCCTCGGAGCGCTCTTCTCGGCGGCGTACTACCTGCGGATCGAGCGCAGCTTCCGCTTCGTCTACGGGCTGCTCTACGCCGTCTTCAGCGTGCTCCTGCTCCAGTGGATCCTGCCGTGGGCGCTCCTCACCGTACGCGAGGAGCGCTGGGGGACGCGCTGAGCCCGGCCGCGCGCAGCACCCGCCGGATCGCGCCGTCGGGCAGCTCGTAGGTGTCCGGAGCGGTGAGGTCTCCCCGCGGGACGAGCAGCCCGGTCTCGCCGAGCAGGCGGACCATCACGTCCGCGGCCTCCTGAGATCGCCGGCGGGCCTCCTCCGGCGAGAGCCGGCTCCCGAGCGCGCTCGAGCCGAGCTTGGCGACGACGTGACGCTCGGCGATGGCGCGCAGCGCGTCGGCGGACACGGATGGCTTGGCGGCGAGCTCGCGCAGCATGGCGCCCGCGGGCCCGCTCGGCTCCGCGATCTCCGACTCGACCCACACGCGCAGAGGCGAGCCCTCGCGCTCCTCCCGCGCCACCGCTTCGCGCGCCGCCTCGATGCCGATCTGGACGGCGCCGAGGCTCCCCTGGCGCGCGTGCTCGGCGTCGTACAGCTCGAGCAGCGACGTTCCCATGCGCCGGAGGAGCAGCGGCACGCCCTGGCTCTCGCGCACCACGTGCTCCAGCGCTTCGTCGGTGAAGCGGATGCCCTGGCGCGCGCCGAGGCCGCGCATCATCGCCGAGGCCGCCTCGTCGGAGAGGCACGGCACGCACACCGACGGGAACGCGCCCATGATCGACTGGTGCGCCAGCGTCGCGAGCGGAGCCCACAGGAGCGGGTGCACGGCGGCGCAGAGCAGCACGCTCACCGGCGAGCCGCCCTCGGGGTGAGGCGCGTCGCCGAGCGCGTTCCTCAGGCGCCCCAGCAGGACCGCCAGCACGTCGAGGACGTGATCGAGCCGCTCCGGGTCGACGGCGAGCAGCTGCTCGAGCTCGTCGAGCACGACGAGCATGGCGGGCGGGCGGCCGGTGACGAACGGCGCCGCGGCCGCGGACAGCTCGCGGATCCAGCGCGTGAGCTCCGCGGCGTCGATCTCGCTCGACGGCGGATCGGGCAGCGCTGCGCCTTCGTAGAGCGACCGAGCCGAGTCGAGCAAGCGCGCGCACACCGAGCGCAGGATCTGGCTCACGGCGCGCGCCCGGTCCTCACCGAAGACCACCTCGTGGTGGAAGCCGGCGAGGTCCACGTACGCCGACGGGCCGGGGATGCGCCGCGCGACCTCGAGCGCTAGCGAGGACTTGCCGAAGCGGCGCAGGCCGGTGACCACGAGCCACCGCCCGGCGCGCGCCTCGGCCAACAGGCCCGACACGAGACGCTCGCGGTTCCAGAACTGGCTCGACGACGTGATGCGGCCGCGCACCTCGAACGGATTGCCCCGCAGCGAGCTCTCCTCGACGAGATCCAGCAGATCCGACGCGTTGCGCGCCCAGTCCAGGCGCGAGGCCGAGATGGCGAGGACGTTCATGGCGCGCGAGCCGCCCTTGCCCGCCCAGTCGAGCACCGCGCGGACTGCGCTCAGATCGAGCGAGGCGTCGTCGTCGTGGAGCAGGAACACCACGCGGCTTCCGAAGCGGTGGCCGAGCCCGGCGGCTCGGTCGACGTCGGCGTCGTCGATCTTCTGCTTGCCTCGCGCGCGCACGATGCACGCGAGCGGCCCCCAGCGCTCCCACGCGGGCTCCTGCGGCAGGGCCACGGCGAGCACGTCGTGGCGCGAGGGCAGGACGAAGCGCAGCGGGTCTAGCCGCGCGGGGAGGCCGAGCGCCGACAGCCGATCGCGCGTGCGCTTGCCCCAGCCCGAGAAGCGCGCGCGCGCTCGACGCAGGCGCATACCCCACGCCGCCAGGCCCACGAGCGCGAAGAGGCCGAACGCGGAGCCGCTCGTCTGGCGCGAGCGTACGGTCCACGCTCCGCTCAGCGAGCCCTCGAGGGCGCAGTCGTAGAAGCTGTCGCGAGGGAGTGTCTGGCACTGCTGGCAGCGTTGCGCGGAGAGCCCGAGGGCGTCGCACGACGATTCGCCGCGCCACGCGTGCCGCACCCAGCCCCCGTAGGTCGTCGCGCGAGCGAAGCGTTCCGCCTCGACGGGCTTGCCGCCGGGCGTCGCGACGCGCCACGGGACGCCGTCGGGCGACTCACCGAACCCGCGCCCGATGTCGGAGAGGACGCGCACCTGCTCCGGGAAGGAAGCGCGCTCGCCGTGGCGCTCCTCGCACGCGCGCCGCAGCCGGGCAAAGGAGGTCTCGGGGGCGTTCGCGTCGAGGCTCACCACCTCGTCGATCGTCGGCGGATGGGGGAACGACGGCGCGATGACGGCCGGACGCCCCTCCCAGAGCAGGCGCGCGTAGCGCTGGCAAACCTGCAGCCGCACCCCGCCGGCGGGCGCCTTGGGCGCGAGCTCGGCCCATCGCTCGAGGGGCCTCCGTTCCTCCTGCGGCGGAGCGACGCAGGTCGACTCGACCG
>DATIQP010000445.1:0-3691 GCA_035470765.1 Polyangiaceae bacterium
CGCGAGGTGGTCGACGCAGTCGGCGACGACCGTGCGCACGTCGCGCGGCGTCGGGTTCACGAAGGTCGGCACGTCGAGCGCGCGCAGCCGCCGCGACTCCACGTACGCGTCGTACGCCGCCGGATTCTCTTCCAGCGCGGCGCGCTGCTCCGTGACCGAGAGCGCGGGCGGCTCGGGGATCAGCGTCGTGACGAGGAACGCGACGATGCTGATGCCGAAGATCGTGGGGATCGCCCACAGAATCCGGCGGATCGTGTACCTGAGCATCGAGGGCCGCCCAGCTTAGCCCGGCACCGCCCCCTCTGCACACCTGGGAGCGGCCGATCCGACTTCTGCGGCGGCCCATCCGCCGCGATGGATGGTAAGACCGGCTCGTGATGGAAGAGCTACGCCGACGCGCCGAACGATGGATGGCCGACGACCCCAGCGAGCAGACCCGCGCGGAGCTCGCCGCGCTGATCGCCCGCACCATCGCGGCGCCAGCCGCGGAGCAGGGGCTCGCCGCCGAGAGCGCCGCCGAGCTCGCCGACCGCTTCGCCGGCCCGCTCGAGTTCGGGACGGCCGGCCTCCGCGGCGTCATCGGGGCGGGCGAGACGCGCATGAACCGCGCCGTCGTGCTCCGCGCGACCCACGGCCTGGGCAAGCACCTGCTCGCGGCCGTGAAGGACGCCAAGAGCCTCGGCGTCGTCATCGGCTACGACGGGCGCCGCATGAGCCGCGAGTTCGCGGAGGACACGGCGTGCGCGCTCGCGGCCCTCGGCATCCGCGCCCACCTGTTCACCACGCTCGCTCCGACGCCGCTCACGTCGTTCGCCGTCGCGCACCTCGGCAACGCCGCCGGCGTCATGGTCACGGCGAGCCACAACCCGCCCGAGTACAACGGCTACAAGGTCTACTGGACGAACTCGGCGCAGATCATCCCGCCCACCGACAGCGACATCGCGCGCCAGATCGCGTCCGCGCCGCCCGCGAAGGACGTCCCGCGCATGCCCCTCGACGAGGCGCGCGCCGCCGGCCTGGTCGTCGACGTACCGGATTCGGTCACCGAGGCGTACCTCGCCGCGATCGGCGCGCTCCGCTTCGGGCCCGAGCCGCGCCGCGATCTGCGCATCGTCTACACGCCGATGCACGGCGTCGGCAACGTGCTGGCGCGCAAGGCGCTCGCCGCGGCCGGCTTCGGCGACGTCTTCTCGGTGCCGGAGCAGGCCGAGCCCGACGGCGCCTTCCCGACCGTGGCCTTCCCCAACCCCGAGGAGAAGGGCGCGATGGACCTCTCCTTGTCGCACGCCCGCGCGCGCGACGCCGAGCTCATCCTCGCCAACGATCCCGACGCCGACCGGCTCGCCGTCGCCATCCCGCACCAGGCCTCGCCGACGAAATACTTGCAGCTTACAGGCAATCAGGTCGGCGTCCTGCTCGGCCACCACCTGCTCGTCCGCGGCCCGAAGATCCAGAACCCGCTCGTCATCGCGTCCATCGTCTCGTCGCCGCAGCTCGGCGCGATCGCCCGCGCGCTCGGCGTGCGCTACGAGGAGACGCTGACCGGCTTCAAGTGGATCGCCAACCGCGCGATGGACCTCGAGCGCGAGGGCAAGGCGCGCTTCGTCTTCGGCTACGAGGAGGCGCTCGGTTACACCGTCGGCGACGTCGTACGGGACAAGGACGGCATCAGCGCGGCGCTGCTCTTCGCCGAGCTCACGGCGAGCCTGCTCGCCGAGGGGCGCACCGTCCACGACGAGCTCGAGGCGATCGCGCGCCAGCACGGGCTGTTTGTCAGCGGGCAGGTCAACGTCGTGCGCAAGGGCACCGAGGGCGCCCAGGAGATCCGCGCGCTCATGGACCGCATCCGCAAGGCGTCGCCGAAGAAGCTCGGCCCCTTCGCGGTCACCGAGATCAGCGATTTTGCCGCCGGCGCTCGGGGCCTGCCCAAGACGAACATGGTCTCCTTCGACCTCGAGGGCGGCAGCCGCGTCATCGCGCGGCCGAGCGGCACCGAGCCGAAGGCGAAGTTCTACTTCGACGTGCGCGAGCCGATGGCCGAGGGCGAGCCGCTCGACGCGGCGGAGGCGCGCGCCCGCGCGAAGATGAAGCAGGTCGAGGACGACTTCGTCCGCCTCGCCGGGGCCTGAGCCGCTACTTCTTCTTGGGCCGATCGATCGGCCGCTCGTCGACGGGGGCCGCGGGCGTGGGCTTCGCGCCGCCGGACTTGCCGCCTCCGCCCTCCGCGCCCGGCGTGACCATGTCGAGCGATACGCAGCACGTCCCGTGGCGATCGATCGCGAGCTGCAGCACGTTCACGTGGAACTCCATCGCCGTGCGATCGGCGCCCGCGTGCAGTCGGTGGACGCGGTTCTGCAGCGCCGAGAGGTTGTCGTGCCAGCTGGCGAGGACCACCGAGGGCACCTGCGACTCGTCGCGCTTGTCCGCCGAGGCGGCGACCACCTTCACCGGGTTCTTGATGCCCAGACCCATCGCGTACAGGTGCGCCTCGAGCGACGGGCGGTAGATCGGGTCGACGATGGCGAGCACTTGCTTCGGTTTCTTCTCGGCCAGCGCCTTGTCGGTCGCGTACTCGAGCCACGCCTCATGGCGCGCCCAGTCGGGGTTGCCCTTGATGTAGCGCGTGCGCGCGTTGAGCTGCGCGAGGAGCTTCTGGCCCGGCTCGACGCCGTTGGCCTCGTCGAAGCTGAGGTTCATCGCCGTCGCCTCGAACGAGCCACCCTCCTTCGCGAGCGCGTCCTCGTCGGACTTGTCGGCCTTCGGCGCGATCGGAGGATCCTCGCTGTCGAGGCCGATCGGCACGACCTCGGTCGAGCGCGTGCTCGCGACGTACTTGATGTACTCGAGGTCGATCGGCGCATCCTCGGGGTGCGTCCCCTTGAGCGTGTTCTGCCCGACGTCGACCAGGATGAGGTCGGGCCGGAAGGCGTCGAGCGCGTCGCCGATGCGCGAGAACGGGTAGCCGCTGTTGGCCAGGTGAAACTGGTGGATCGTCGCCAGGACCATGCCCTTGACCGGCGGCTCCGGCGGGCACTGCGCGACTGGGGCCTTCGGCTTCTGGCGCTCCTCGGGGAGCTGACAGCCGGCCGTCAGGAGCAGGCCAAAGACGATAGCGACGCGACCGGCACGCATGGCCTACCTTCGTATCTGACAAGGCCCTTGCCCGTCAAAATGGGCGGCTGAGCCCGCCCCCAGGCGGCGAACGCCTTGACTTCCGGGGCCTTCAGTGGCAAAAGCTCGCCCCCCGCATCGATCAGGCGCAATGCGCACCGAGCGCAGCCTGCCCGAGCGAGAAGAGGCTCGTCATGCCGAAGATGAAGACCAACAAGAGCGCGAAGAAGCGCTTCCGCGTGTCCGGTTCGGGCCGCGTGCGTCGGAGCAAGGCCGGCGGCAACCACCTGATGCAGGAAAAGTCGCGCAAGCGCATCCGCCGCGCTCGCAACAACGACATGGTCGACAAGACTCTCGAGAAGAAGATCAAGAGTCTCATCCCTTACGGCTGACGGAGAAGAACAATGCCCCGCGCAAAACGTGGATTCAAGGCGCGCCGCCGCCGCAACCGCATTCTCAACCACGCCGAGGGCTACCACAGCGCTCGGTCGCGCCTCTTCGCCTACGCGCAAGAGGTCGTCCGCAAGGCGTGGGTCTACGCGTACGCCCACCGGCGCCGCAAGAAGCGTGACTTCCGCCG
>DATIQP010000446.1:0-9461 GCA_035470765.1 Polyangiaceae bacterium
CTCGGCTGGGCCAAGGAGCACGCGGTCCCGGACGCGGAGAAGTGGATCGACGAAATCCTGGAGCACAGCGGCCTGCCCGAGAAGGAGTCCGCCGAGCTCCGCGCGGAGATTCAGGATGGGGCCCAGTAGCCTCTAGACGCCGTACGCCTCGATCGGAGGGCACGAGCACACGAGGTGCCGGTCGCCAAACGCGTTGTTGATGCGCGCGACCGCGGGCCAGAACTTGCGCGCGTGGAGCCACGGCGCGGGGAACGCCGCCACCTCGCGCGAGTAGGGGTGCGTCCACTCCGCCGCCACGAGCGCGTCCTGGGTGTGCGGCGCGTTCTTGAGGGGGTTGTCGTCCTGCGGGAGCTTGCCCTCCTCGATGGCGCGAATCTCCTCGCGGATCTTCGTCATCGCGGTGCAGAAGCGATCGAGCTCGGCGAGCGGCTCGCTCTCGGTCGGCTCCACCATGAGCGTGCCCGGGATGGGGAAGCTCATCGTCGGCGAGTGGAAGCCGTAGTCCATCAGGCGCTTGGCGACGTCGTCGACCTCGATGTGCGCCGTCTTCTTGAGCGGCCTCACGTCGAAGATGCACTCGTGGGCGACCCGCCCGCGCGAGCCTTTGTAGACGACGGGGTAGTCCTTCTCGAGCTTCTTGGCGACGTAGTTGGCGCTGAGGATCGCGACCTTCGTCGCCTGCGTCAGCCCCTCGGCGCCCATCATGTGGATGTACGCCCAGGAGATGAGCAGGATGCTCGCGCTGCCCCAGGGGGCCGCCGAGACCGTGATCGGGCTCTTGCCCTTCTTGCCGTTCTCGTGCGGACTCGTCACCGGGTGATCGGGCAGGAGCTCGACGAGGTGCTTGGCCACGCCGATCGGCCCCATCCCCGGCCCGCCGCCGCCGTGCGGGATGCAGAACGTCTTGTGCAGGTTGATGTGACAGACGTCCGCGCCGATGTCCGCCGGGCGGCAGAGGCCGACCTGCGCGTTCATGTTGGCGCCGTCCATGTAGACCTGCCCGCCGTTGGCGTGGATGATCTCGCAGATCTTCTTCACGTCCTGCTCGAAGACGCCGTGCGTCGACGGGTAGGTGAGCATCAGCGCGGCGAGGTCCTTGGAGTGCGCCTTCGCCTGCGCCTCGAGATCGGCGAGGTCGACGTTGCCGCCGGCGTCGGTCTTGGTCACGACGACCTTCATCCCGGCCATCACCGCGGAGGCCGGGTTGGTCCCGTGCGCCGACTGCGGGATGAGGCACACGTTGCGGTGGCCCTCACCCTTGCTCTCGAGGTAGCGGCGGATGACGAGCAGCCCCGTGTACTCGCCCTGCGCGCCGGCGTTGGGCTGGAGCGAGACGCCCGGGAAGCCGGTGATCTCGGAGAGCATGCCCTCGAGCTCGCGGAAGACCTCCGAGTAGCCCTCGGCCTGATCGCGCGGGGCGAACGGGTGGATGCGGTTCCAGCTCGGGTCGGTGATGGGCAGCATCTCCGCGGCCGCGTTGAGCTTCATCGTGCAGGAGCCGAGCGGGATCATCGAGTGCACGAGCGACAGGTCGCGCTCCTGGAGCATCCGGATGTAGCGGAGCATCTCGGTCTCGGAGCGGTGCGCGTGGAAGACCTCGTGCGACAGGTAGCTCGACGTGCGGCGCAGCGACTCGGGGATCCCCGAGCTCGCCTCCTTCGCGAGCGCGACCACGTCCATCGCGCGGCCCTTGTCTCCGCCGAAGACGTCCAGCAGCAGCGACACCTCGGCCTCGTCGCTCACCTCGTCGAGGCTGATGCCGATGCTCGTCTCGTCGATGCGACGCAGGTTGATGCCGCGGCCGTGCGCGACCTCGACGTGGCGGTCGCAGTCGTCGACGCTGGCCGAGACGCGGAGCGTGTCGAAGAACGCGCCGTGCGCGACCGTGAAGCCGAGCTTGCGCAGGCCGTGGGCGAGCGTCGCCGTGAGGCCGTGGACGCGCGTGGCGATGCGGCGCAGGCCCTCGGGGCCGTGGTACGCGGCGTACAGGCCCGCCATCACCGCGAGCAACGCCTGCGCCGTGCAGATGTTGCTCGTCGCCTTCTCGCGGCGGATGTGCTGCTCGCGCGTCTGCAGCGCCATGCGCAGCGCCGGCTTGCCGCTCGCGTCCTCGGAGACGCCGATGATGCGGCCGGGCAGCTTGCGGACGAACTCGTTCTTCGTGGCGAAGTAGGCGGCGTGCGGGCCGCCGTAGCCGAGCGGCACGCCGAAGCGCTGGGTGCTGCCGACGGCGACGTCCGCGCCGAGCTCGCCTGGGGGCGTGACGACGGCGAGCGAGAGGATGTCGGCCGCCATGACGACGAGCCCGCCGTGGGCGTGCACGCGCTCGGTGAGCTTGCGCGGATCGGCGAGGGCGCCGTCGCTCGCCGGGTACTGGAGCAGCATCCCGAAGATCTTCGATTTCTGCGCGTCGAGATCGGCCTTCTCCGCGTCGCCGACGACCACGTCGATGCCGATCGCGGCGCCGCGCGTGCGCACGACCTCGATCGTCTGCGGGAGGCACGCGTCCGAGACGAAGAAGACGTTCGCGCCCTCGCCGCCCTTGAACTCGTAGCAGAGGTGCATCGCCTCCGCGGCCGCCGTGCCCTCGTCGAGCAGCGACGCGTTGGCGACCTCGAAGCCGGTGAGGTCCTCCACCATCGTCTGGAAGACGAGCAGGGCTTCGAGGCGGCCTTGCGCGATCTCGGCCTGGTAAGGCGTGTACTGCGTGTACCAGCCCGGGTTCTGCAGCACGTTGCGCAGGATGACCGGAGGCGTGACGCAGTCCGAGTAGCCGAGGCCAATCAGCGAGCGGTTGATGCGGTTCTTGCCGCCGAGCATGCGCGCGAGCTCGAGCAGCTCGTGCTCCGACTTCGCGCGAGGCAGCTTCAGCGCCCGGCCGAGGCGGATGCTCTCGGGCACGGTCTCGGAGATCAGCGCGTCGAGCGACGGCGCCCCGCAGACCCCCAGCATCTTCTCGATGTCCTTGGGGGCGGGCCCCACGTGACGAGTGACGAAGCGATCGGCGTGCTCGAGCGAGACGGACATGGCGTGCGACTCCTTGACGTGGGGACGCACGATTTAGCCCGGATTTGCCCTGACGACTAGGCGGTCTTCGCGCACGGCGACGCCGACTCGGCTGTGTGCGTGTGCCATGCAGCACACGCACCTAGAACGTGCCGACCACCCCGACCGCCGCCCCGCCGATCGAGCCCCCTTCGCCCGGCAGCGGGGCGAAGCTCGGCCGTATGCGGAGCCCTGTTTTGGCTGGCGCGGGCTTCTCCGCCGGCTTGCCTCCCGGCAGCTCGCGCGGTCGCGTGTAGCTCCGCTCCGCGACGAAATCGATCTGGGCCTCGAGAATGCCGGTCAGCGCGATGGCGCCCAGACCCGCCAGGATGATGAAGTCGGCCGTGCGGATGTCCTGCGCGCGCGCGGCGTACTTGTTGGCCAGATCGACCCGGTATGCGGGCGAAAACTGGGTCTGCTGCATCGCCGCGTTGGCCTGATCGACGTTGTACCGGTAGGGGAAGAGCAGGGCGAACGTCGAGATCGTCAGGGCGCCCTCGCTGAGCAAGAACACCCACCCGAGCTTGTCTTTGCCGTTGGCGAACTGTCCGATGCCGAACGGGAGCATCGCCGTCAGCCGCGAGTTCTTGATCGTCACCGTCTCCTGCGACGCCAGCCCTTCGAGCTCCGCGAGGCGCGCGCGCAAGCGAGCCTTCTCCTCGGCCTCCTCCTTGTGGCGCTTGGCGTCGGCGGCGGCGCGCGCGGCCGCCTCCTGCTCGAGCACCGCGCGGAGCTTCGCCTTGGTATCGCTGAAGAAGTAGAGCACGTCGTTCGGGTAGGTGAGCGGATCGGGCTGGTACTGCGGGTCGGCGCGCAGCACCTTCTCGAAGAGAGCCGACGCGCCGTCCTTGTCGTTCATCGCGAGCTTGACCGCGCCCCAGCACATGTCCGCCTCGACGAGGAGCTCGGGGCTGTGGACCGTGCCCGTCTTGGGATCGAGCATCGCCTGGAACCGCGCGCTGGCCTCCACGTAGTCCTTCTTGACGTAGGCGATCCGCCCCTTCTCGAAATCGCTCTTCTCGTCCGCCGCGCAGAGGGGAGCCCAGGTCAGGCAGGCGGCCATGGCCAGCAGCACCGGTAGCCACCGGATGGGGCGGATGCGCACGCCCCACGATCGTACGGGGCATGCCGCCTGGCAACCCCTTGTTTGCGCTCGGCTATGGGGTCCCAGCCTGGACCGGCGCGGGCGCGTGCTGCAGGCTGGGCGGATCGGCGGGGGCGCCGCAGGCGATCCAGTCGAGCACCTTCTGTCGCTCGGCGTCGGTCAGCGGCGGGCTGGCGTCGGGCGGCGGCATCGTGCAGGCCTCGAGATCGAGCTGGATCAACGACGCCCAGTCCGCCACGTCCTGGTAGGCGCCGAGCGGCCATGGCCCGACCCCTGGCGCGTGGCACGTCGAGTTGCAAGACCGGTCGAGTAGTGGCTTCACGTCGTAGAGGAAGCTCGGAGCGGGCGCGCCGCAGCTCGGGGTGAGCTCGGTGCAGCCGCTCGTGGAGGCGGGGCTGACGCTCTGGCCGCAGCCTTCCGCGGCCGCAGCGGTCGCGGCGAGCACGGTGACGGCGACAAGCGCTCGGGCTCGCATCACCTCGAAAGCTAGCACCGCGCGTGCCTCGGTCGGCTCGCGAACGCTCCGTGCATGGTCTGCCGGAGTGAGGTCTCCCACCACCTGCTCCTCGCGCGGATCGAAGATGCCGGCTTGCTCGACGCGGACCGGGCGTGCTCCACATTGGAACGTTCCACGACGAGGCCCGCCACCCGCTGACCGGCCATTTCCCCATCCGCCGCGATGGTCCGCGCCTTGCACTGGCAACGCCCATTGATGGAAACGTTGGGTTCGTCCGAGGCTTTCGTTCCACTTTCGAAGCACCTGGCGCGAGAGCACGAGAACGTCGAGCGCCTCTTGCTGGTGCTCGAGTCGCACCTCGCGCGGGCGCTCTCCGGCGAAGAGCCCGATCCCGAGCTGATGCTCGCGATCCTCCACTATTTGACGGAGTACGTCGACGCTCGGCACGATCCCATCGAGAAGCTCGCGTTCGAGCGGCTCACACACCACCTGCCGTGGCTCGGCCCGCTCTTCGAGGAGCACGCGCGGCAGCTCGACGACCTCAGGGCCAAGCGAGCGCTCTTCCACGCGCTGCTCGACCGCGGGAGGTCCTCCTTCGATCGAGACCAGGTCACTCGCGGCGGGTTCGCGTTCGTCGCGGCGCTGCGCCGGCGCGTCGTCGTCGAGGACGCGGAGCTCTTGCCCGCGGTGTCTTCCGTGCTCGACGCGGACGACGCGCGCCACATCGAGTCGCGGCTGCGCGCGGACGGCCTCGAGGAGTTCCGGGCCCGCTTCGCCGAGATCGTGCGCGAGGCAGGCTGCGAGTGCGAGTACGCGTGACCGCGCGTCCTACTGGAAGTTCTGCACTGCCCAGCTGCCGTTCGAGAGCGTGCTGAACCCGCAGGCCGCCTCGCTGAAGTACAAGGCGCTCATGTTCACGTAGTGGCCGCACTCCGTCGGGCCGTACTGGCCGTAGAAATCGCAGTTCGGGCAGCTCGGGTTGTACGCGCCGGCGCACGCGGGGCAGCCCGAGCAGGTCGGCTGGTTCTTCTCGTTCCACATATCGTCGAGGCACTGGATGATGGCGGATGGCGTGAGGCCGTAGCCGAGGCACTCGTCCTGTCCGTTGCCGTTGCAAGTCGGGTAGACGCCGTTGATCCACGCGCTGTGCGGGCTGTTGGCGTTCTGGTCGTACGTGGCCTGCTCGTCGACGCACGTGTCGATGGCCGAGGTGCTCCAGAGCGCGTAGGGAGGCTTGCTCTCGGTCGCGCGGAGCTTGTTGATCTCGTTGATGCACGCCGTGCGCACCGCGGCGAACCCGTCACCCGAGTCGGCGACGATGGTCCCCGAGTCCTTGACGCCCGAGTCCTTGACGCCGCCCGAGTCGCCGGAGGCGCCGTCGGTCGTCGTGGTCCCATCGGTACCGCCGCCGTCGTCGCCGGCTTCGGTCGATGCGTCGTCGCCGCCGAAGTTGGACGAACCGCTGCACCCGGCGAGGGCGCCGAGAAGGATGAGAAGAGCAGCCGACTTCGTGTTGCGCGTCGTCGTCATCCTTCGAAGTTAGCACGCGTCCACGCGGGTAGTGGAGTGGCAGGCGACGCGCAAAGGCGGATTGTCGAGAATGGCAAGAAGGTCGTACGTCTACATCCACGTCGAACGGGGCCGACCGGCCTCAGAATACGAGCTTGGTCTGTTGACCGGGTCGCAGGTCCACCTTCTGCTTGCGCGAAGGGTTGGCGCGATCGAGCACGGTGATCCAGTTCCCCGAGTAGCCGCGCACCGAGATGCGCACCGGCGTGCCCGGCTTGATGAGCATCGTCGGGTATTCCTCGATGCCGTAGGTCGTGTTCGGATCGGAGGCCTCGACGACGACGGTCGCGTCCTTGATGCGGAGCTCGACGGAGACGGCCTCGTTTCCCTTGCCGGCGGCGATGGGCTTCGACTGCGGCTCGCACGCGTCCTTCACGCATCCAAAGCGCAGCGTGTGCTCCCTCGAGTCGAGCGTGAGCGCGTCACCGGACGCGACGCTCTGCGGCTCCTTGCCGTCGATCTGGACGGTGACGCCGGCGGGGGGGGTGAGCGTCAGCGTGACCTTCCGGTCCGTGATGGCGCCGCTGTTGTTGGTGGCGATCACCGGCACGATGATGGAGGGCGTGATGGGGACCGTCCGGGAAATCGTCGCCGGCGTGGTGACCGACGCCGCGCCCGAGGCCGAAGCCGTGACCGAGGCCGACGCCGCGACCGACGCCGAGTCGGCGACCGTGGCCGAGGGGGTCTCGAGGCCGGTCGGCTGGGAGCGGTGCTTGAGCGTCTGGGTGAGATAGAAGGCCGCGACGCCCACCACCACGGTCGCCAGGGCCAGAGGGCCCGCGCGCCGGAGCATGCGTGCGCGCGCCTCGTCCCGCTGCATCCGCGCGACGATGCGGAGCAGCTGCGGATCCTCGGGCGCGTACGCGAGCGCGCGGTTGTAGTCGTTCGCCGCGTCGAGCGAGCGGCCCTCCTTGCGGGCCGTCTGGGCGAGCTCGCAGAGCCGCGTGATGATCCGCTTGTTGTGCGCCACGACGTACGCGTCGGGGTCCTCGAAGAAGCTCTCGAGCTCGAGCGACGGCGTGCGGATGCCGAGGCGCTTCAGCTCGGCGACGAGCGCATCGCGCATCGCGGCGGTGCTCTCGTAACGGTCCGCGGCGTCGTGCGCGAGCGCCTTGTCGAGGATCGTCGAGAGCCGCTTGCCGACCGTGGGCCGCTCGAGGTCCGCCGGGGGGTACTGACCGTCGAGGACGCGACGCAGCACCTGCGCCGGGTTCTGGCCCTCGAACGGCAGGTGGCCGACGACGGACTCGTAGAGCATCACGCCGACGCCGAAGACGTCCGAGCGCGCGTCGACCGCGCCGCCCTCGATCTGCTCGGGGGCCATGTGCGCCGGGCTCCCGAGCACTTGCCCCGTCGAGGTCACGCCCTGGGCGTCGAGCAGCTTGGCGATGCCGAAGTCGGTGAGCTTGACCAGGACGCGCTTGTCGCCTGTGCTCGGCGAGGTGTCCACGCGCAGGGCGTTCACCGTCGAGCTCTCGGGCTGCTCCGCCTCGGGATCGCTCTTGCGGGAGCTCCGCGCTTCGATGAGCACGTTCTCCGGTTTGACGTCACGGTGGACGACGCCCTCCTGGTGGGCGTGCTCGAGGCCCGACAGGACGTCCATCGCGATGGCGATCGCGATCTCGGGCGGCAAGGGGCCGTGGTCCTTGATCAGGCGCCTCAGCGTGCTCCCCCGCAGCAGCTCGACGACGAGGTACTTCTCGGCTTCGTCCTCCGCAGAGACGTCGAAGACCTCGACGATGTTCGGGTGGCGTAGCTTCGCCACGGCCTGCGCCTCGACCACGAAGCGATGCGCGACCTCCTGCGACTCGCGCAGGTGCGGGTGGATGACCTTGACGGCCACCTCGCGACCGAGGCGCCTGTCCTTCGCGCGGTACACCGTCGCCATCCCGCCGTGGCCGATCTCCTCGATCACGTCGTACTTCGCGAGGGTAGGCAGGGAGCGAGACCCCGCCGTCGCTGGCGCCGAGACGACCATCCAGCTCGATACTAGCCTACCGGCGCGCGCGTAGCACCGGGCGCCGGAGGGGGCGTCAGCTCTTCAGCCCCAGGCGCTTCAGCCGGCTCCGGAGCGTGCTCTCCGAGAGGCCCAGCGCCCGTGCCGCCGCGGACTGGTTGCCCCCGTGGCGGGCGAGCATCTGGGCGAGGATGGACTTCTCGAGATCGTCGAAGTTCGTGCCGCCGTTCGGGACGTCGAGGACGATGGGTTGCCCGTCGCCGCCCGGCCCCCGGGGCGCGGAAGGCGAAGGGCCTGGATTCGCGCGCGCTTCCATGCGCTCGAACGTCTCGTCGCCGAGGCTCGGCGGCAGGTCGAGGTCCACGACGTCGACCTCGCCGCCCGCGTGGTAGATCGCCAGCCGCTCCATCAGGTTCGACAGCTCGCGCACGTTGCCGGGCCACGCGTGCTTCTCGAGCGCTCGCCATGCCGCGTCGGTGATGCGGGGCTGGGCGCGGCCCATGCGGCGCGAGGCGGCCTCCAGCATGGGTTGGCCGAGCCCGCGCACGTCCTCGGTGCGATCGCGTAGCGGCGGGACGTGGATCGGCGCGACGGCGAGCCGGTAGTAAAGGTCCATGCGGAACTGGCCTGACTTCGCCTCGGCGAGCAGGTCGCGGTTGGTCGCGGCGATGATGCGCAGGTCCACGCGGCGCGACTCGCTCCCGCCGACGGGCCAGATCTCGCGTGACTCGAGGGCGCGCAGCAGCATCGCCTGCAGCGGCGGCGGCGCCTCGCCGATCTCGTCGAGGAAGAGCGTCCCGCCGTCGGCGAGCTCGAACAGGCCGCGCCGCGAGGCCTGCGCGCCTGTGAACGCGCCCTTCACGTGGCCGAAGAGCTCGCTCGTCATCAGATCCGGCGGCAGGGCGGCCAGGTTCTGGGCGACGAAGCGCTCCTTCTTGCGGGGGCTGCGGTCGTGGATGGCCTGGGCGACGAGCTCCTTGCCGACGCCCGTCTCCCCGATGAGGAGCACGTTCGCGTCGGTCGCGGCGACCGCGATGATCTGCTCGAGCACCTTGGCCATGCCGGGCGAGCTCACCATGAGCTTCGGCTTCGGCACGGCGCGTGTCACGGCCTCGACGTCCACCTTGAGCTCGGCGTTGGCCGCCTGCAGCTCGGTGACGAGGCGCCGGTTCTCGAGCTCGAGACGCCGCTGCTCTCCCGCCTTCTCCATCGTCAGGCGGAGCTGGGCGCTCTCCCAGGGCTTCTGCATGTAGGCGAAGACGTGGCCGCGGTTGACGGCGTCGGCGAGGTCGTCGTGATCGCTGTAGCCGGTGAGCAGGATGCGCTGC
>DATIQP010000447.1:0-9034 GCA_035470765.1 Polyangiaceae bacterium
GCAAGGCGCTGCACGCGGGCGCCAAGCCGCAAGGCTACACGGCGGAGATGCACGTGAAGCTGGGCTCGGCGAGCAGCGCGCAAATGGCCGTGCCGGATTTCCTCAGCGACGCCGGCCAGTGCGTGATGAGCGCCGCGACGAACGCGCTCTCGGCCGTGGTGGGCAACGGCACTGCCGTCGTCCCGATCGAGTTCGTCCCCGGGACTTAAAAAAACGCGCCCGAAACGCAGAGCGTCTCGGGCGCGGGGGCTCACGCGGTGGGGGAGGGGGGCTCGCGTAAGCCCACAATCGAAGTTCTTGACCCCTCACCCCGAAAGTTGGGGTCGTCCCCCGCCCCGCGCAACCCCCTCTCCCTTCATTTCCCTTCCTCGAGATCCTCGGCCAGATAGCTGAGAATGACCTCGTCCAGGCTCTTGTCGCTGATGATGTCCTCGCCGAAAATCGAGGCCTGCTGCGGACGAGCTTGGCCGAAGATCGCGGCGGGGCGAGCTGCGCCGCCGGGCCCGGGACGCGAGGATTGCGTGGCGACCGGCTGCCTGGGCTCGCTGGCAGGCTCCGCTCGCGGATCGTGTCGAGGGACCTTCTCCTCGCGAACCGGGCCGCGCTCGGGCCGTGACGCGGGACGCGGGGGCGGGCGCTCGCTGCGAGGGGCGGCGCGCGGAGGTCGCTCGCTGCGCGGCGGAGGTCGCTCGCTGCGCGGCGGAGGTCGCTCGCTCTTCGCGCGGGCGACGGCCGGCTTGGGCGACGCCGCTGTCTTCGCGCGCGGCTCCGGGTCTTCGAGCGCGCGATAGCGACCCGTACCCGGTTCGGCGTTCGTCCGATCGCGGAAAAGGTTGGCGGGCGGAGGAGGCAGATCGGCTTCTGGCCGGAAGTGGTTGTTGGAGGTGGGGAGCGCGTCGAGGTCGAGCGTCATCGCGGGCGCGTCGCTGGGCGGCTCGCGCACGGTCGCGGGTGCGGTGGCCTCCTCCGGCATCGTGAGCGCAGGCGCGCGTGGCGCATCGATCCGCGGGGCGGCGGGCGGCATCAGGCTGGGCCTTCGGCCCGCGAGCGCATCGTCCACGAGCTTGTCGAAGTCGCCGTCGCGCAAGGCCTTGAACATGGCCTTGTGCTGCTCCTTCATCATCTGCCGCACCACGTCGCCGAGCTTGTCGTTGCCGACGTGCTCGGCGTAGCTGGTCTTGACGGACTTCAGGATGCGCCCGCCGTCCATGAACAGGTGCGTGATGACGTGGGGGTGCTTGATGCCAGAGTCCTCCGTCTGGATGTGGAACACCCGATTTTTGTGCCGGACGTTGTTGTTGTAGCCCAGCAGCGGCGACGGAGCCTTCGACATGCAACCGATGGCGGGACGACGACGCCTCCCTGGCGCCAGCAGCGTCCCTACTATGGAGCCTACCACACTTGCGCGGGACGACCGGGATCGTGCCGTCCAGGACGAAACGACCCAAATTGCCCAGCTATTCGGCAGACCGCTTGAGTTGATGGTCTTGCGCCATGCTGGTTGCCAACGAGCGGCAGCGCGAAGTCTCCGGCGGGACCGACACGTGCCGTGTCGGCGTGCCCAAGCCGCCGGGCTTCTGGCCGCCCAGTCGGCCCGAGGCTGCAACGCGGCGGCTCGGCCGCGGCGGCCCGCTGCCGCATCCCGACGCCAGCTCTCTGCCATGACGCCGCGCGTAGGGGCCGTCGCGTAGTAGACTGCCTCCCCCCAGCGCGACCGTGGACCTCCTCTACTTCACCCTCCTCGTCAGCGTCCTCGTCTTCGTGCACGAGCTCGGCCACTTCTCGCTCGCCAAGATCTTCGGCGTGAAGGTGCTGACGTTCTCGCTCGGCTTCGGCCCGAAGATCGTGCGGCTGCGCGGCAAGGAGACGGAGTACTGCATCGGCATTCTGCCCTTCGGCGGCTTCGTGAACATGCTCGAGCAGTCCAAGGGCACCGGCCCCATCCCGCCGGAGGATCGCCCGCGCACCTTCGAGGCGCAGGCGCTCTGGAAGCGGATCGCGATCGTCCTCGCCGGGCCCGCGATGAACGTGCTCTTCCCGGTGGTGCTCTACACCTCGGTGTTCATGGGCGACCGCGAGCTGCTGCCGCCGACCGTGGGCGTCGTCCTGCCTGGGCACCCCGCCGACGGGAAGCTGCTCCCCGGGGACCGCATCCTCGCGGTCGACGACAGGGACGTCTCGAGCTTCGTGGACATCCAGCGCTACGTGGCCAAGCGCGCGGGCAAGCCGGTGCGCTTCTCCGTCATGCGCGACGGCAAGAAGGCGGACGTGACGGTCGTCCCGAACGACGACGTCGAGGTGCAGGAGCTCGACATGGTCGAGCACATCGGGCGCATCGGGATCCTCCCGAGCTTCCCCGCTCCGGTCATCGGCGTGCCGCGCGTGGACTCGCCCGCGTACCGCGCGGGGCTGCGCACCTTCGATCGCATCACGTCGATCAACGGCCGCAGCGTGGACCGGATGATCGATCTCGCCTCGGCGCTGTCTCAGAACAAGGGCGAGGCGATGGTGATCGCCTACCTCCGGCCACAGCCCGTCCCCGAGGCCACCAACGGCCTGTGCGACCTCGCGCTGCTCGACCCGCAGGTGGCGACGGTGACGCCGCTGCCGAAGATGCCCGGCGCCAAGGAAGAGACCGCGACCGATCGGGCCGCGGACGCGTTCGCGCGAACCGGCATCGAGTCCTCCGAGATGTACGCGGTGTTCGTGCCGGAGGGCTCGAGCGAGTGGAAGGCGGGCCTGCGCCCGGGCGACCGCATCACCGCGCTGGACGGCGTGCCCCAGTCGAGCTGGCAGCAACTGCAGGGCGAGCTCATGGCCGGCCGCAGCCGCATGCGCGATCTCGAGTGGACGCGCGAGGGCGAGTCGCTCGGCGGCAGCTTCCAGGTGCAGAGCGAGCAGTGGCGCGACGAGTTCGGCACGCCCTACGAGCGCTTCGTCTTCCGCACCACGCACTGGGCTCCACTCGCGCCCGACGAGCTCGTCCCGAACGACTCGCGCCTTACGTACGCCGTCTCCCACGGCTTCGAGGAGACGGCGCGCGCGGTGACGATCGTGAGCGTGGGGATGCTCCGCATCGTGCAGGGCCGCGTCAGCCTCACGTCGTCGATGAGCGGGCCGATCACGCTCTACGACATCGCCGGCCGCGCCGGCGCCAAGGGCGGGACCTACTTCGCGACGGCGATGGCCCTCGTGTCGATCAACCTCGGCCTCATCAACCTGCTCCCCATCCCGGTGCTCGACGGCGGGCACCTCGCGTTCTTCTTCGTCGAGGGCCTGAGGCGCAAGCCCGTCGCCCGGCGGACGCGCGAGATCGCCAGCCTCGTCGGCGTGACGATGCTCGTCGTGCTCATGGGCCTCGCCTTCAAGAACGACGTCCAGCGGCGCTGGGGCGACATCGTCTCGCAGGTCCACGAGCTGTTCTCTTGAAGCCCCCCTCCGGACGTGAGCTGGCGGCGCGCGTCCTCGTCCGCGTCGTTCGAGACGAGGCCTTCGCGGCCGCGGCGCTCGACGCCGAGCTCTCGCGCTCGGTGCAGCTCGACGCGCGCGAGCGCGCGCTGGCGACGGAGCTGGTGTACGGGACGCTGCGCGTGCTGCCGTGGCTCATCGCCGAGCTCGACGCGCGCGCGCGCCGGCCGACGCGCCATTTGCCCTGGGAGGCGCGGGCCGCGCTTTGGGTCGCCGCCGAGCAGCTCATGTTCATGCGCGTGCCGTCCTTCGCTGCCGTCGACGCCGCGGTGACCGCCGTCCGCCGCGCCGCCGACGCGCGCGTGGCCGGGTTCGCCAACGCCTTGCTGCGGCGGATGGCCGAGGCGCGACCGAAGGACGAGGGCGAGGCCGAGGCGCTGCGCGTCCGTGCGGTCTACGAGTCGTGCCCCACCGAGGTGCGCGACGCCCTCGTCCGCGCCCAGGGCGAGGACGGCGCGCGCCGCTTCCTCGGCGAAACGGGCGCGCCACCACTCGGCTTGCGCGTGCGCGAGCCGGGCGCGCGGGCCGCGCAGATGGCGCGCATCGCCGCCGCCCGGCCGGACGCCGAGCTCGGCGAGGGCCGCGTCTCTCCCCTCTGCATCCTCGCGCGCGGCGCGGGCAAGCCCCAGGCCCTGCCCGGCTGGGCGGAGGGCGAGCTCGCCGTGCAGGAGGAAGGCTCGCAGGCGATCGCCCTCGCCACGGGCGCCGCCCCCGGCGAATCCGTGCTCGACGCCTGCGCCGGTCGCGGCAACAAGACCGGCGCGCTCGCCGTCGCCGGCGCAACGGTGGACGCCTGCGACCGCGACCCACGCAAGCTCGAGACTCTCCGCGAAGAGCTCGCGCGCCTGCGCGTCGCCCCGCGCAGCACGTTCGCCGTGGACTGGACCGTCGGCTCGGGCGGCGTCACCGGCTCGTACGACGCCGTCCTCGTGGACGCGCCGTGCTCCGGGGTCGGCACCCTCCGCCGGCGCCCCGAGCTGCTCTTGCGCAAGCGAGAGCCGCTCGCCGATCGGACGCGGACGCAGCGCGCGATCCTCGAGCGGGCCGCCGCCCACGTGCGGCCGGGCGGCCGCCTGGTCTACGCGGTCTGCAGCGTGCTGCGCGAGGAGGCCGAGGAGGTGGTGGAATGCTTGACGGGTCCATCGTTCGAGCCGGCACCGCTTCCGGCCGTCCTGGGCCCGTCCGCCGAGGGGGCTTCCTCGCTACGCCTCTTGCCCTACATCCACGGAACCGACGGATACTTCCTCGCCACGTTCCGCAAACGCAGCTAAAGCAGAGGTCCCATGATTGATGTCGTCCTGCCCCAGCTCGGGGAGAGCGTCACCGAAGGCACCGTCAGCAAGTGGCTCGTCCGCGAGGGAGAGGTCGTCACGCAAGGCCAGACCCTCCTCGAGGTGGCGACCGACAAGGCCGACGCGGAGGTGCCCGCGCCGTCGGCGGGGCGCATCGCCAAGCTGCTCGTGAAGGAGGGCGACGTGGTCCCCGTGAAGACCGTCGTCGCGCGGATCGACGAGACCACCTCGGCGGCGGCAGAGCGCGGCGAAGGGATCCAGGCTCCCGCTGCGGCCCCGGCACCGCCCGCGGCCCCTCCCGCGGCGGCGCGCGCGCCGCTCGCGTCGCCCTCCATCCGCAAGGAAGCGCTCGAGCAGGGCGTCGACCTGGGTGCGATGCGCGGCACCGGCGAGCGCGGGCGCATCACCAAGGAGGATCTCGCGCGGGCGCACCCCGCCATCAGCCCCCCGGAGCACGAGGCGCCGAGCGTGCGCGCCCCCGCGCCGGCGCCGGTGATGGTCTCCCCGCCGACGATGCCGGCCATCTCCTCCGCCAAGGTCGACGGCTTCGTGCCGCCCATCCCCAACGTCGGCTACGGGCAGTTCAAGGTGCCGCCGTACCGCCAGCACGAAGGCGATCAGATCGTCCCCTTCACGCGGCGCCGCCGGATCACCGCGGATCACATGACGTACTCCAAGGTGACCTCGCCGCACGTGGTCACCGTGGCGGAGGTCGACCTCTTCCGCGCGCAGAAGCTCCGCGACGCCCACAAGGATCGTTACAAGAAGGAGGGCCACGCCCTCACCATGCTCGCGTTCCTCGTCGTGGCGGCGGCGCGGGCGCTGCGCGAGACGCCGCAGCTCAACGCGCGCGTGCTCGAGGATTCGTACGTGCTGCTCCGCGACGTCAACATCGGCGTCGCGGTGGACTCGCCGGACGGGCTCGTCGTCCCCGTGGTGCGCCGCGCCGACGAGCTCGGCGTGCGCGGCATCGTGCGCGCCATCGACGATCTGGCCGCGCGCGCCAAGAGCGGCAAGATCACCATCGACGACCTCAGCGGCGCGAGCTTCAGCGTCAGCAACCCCGGCATCAAGGGCAACCTCTACGGCGGCGCGATCATCAACCAGCCGAACGTCGGCATCCTGCGCATGGGCGAGATCCAGAAGCGCGTCGTGGTGGTGGAGGTCGACGGCGAGGACCTCATGGCCATCCACCCGGTGATGTACATGGCGCTGAGCTATGACCACCGCGTCGTCGACGGCGTCGCCGCCAACGCGTTCCTCTGGCGCGTCACCGAGCTGCTGGAGAAGGCGGACTTCGAGGTGTGAGCTTGTTCGCCACGACGCGAAGCTCCACCGCGTCGTCCTTCACGCTCGCGACCTCGAAGCCGGCCGAGAGCCAGTCGCGCCACCGGCTCTCGTCGGGCGCGGCGATGGCGATGCGCGCGCCGCTCGCGGCGTCGGTGAAGTCGGGATGTTCCGCGCGCCACGCCGGGCTCGGCATCTCGAAGTAGAACGTGCCGCCCTCGCGGAGCACGCGGCGCACCTCGGCGATCAACCGCGGGTAGCTCGCCTCGGCGGGCGGGTGCGCGAGCGACCCGAAGAGCGCGAGGACCGCGTCGAAGCTCGCGTCCGCGAAGGGCAGCCCCTCCCAGAAGTCGGCGCAGACGCAGGGGATGGGCCGGGCGCGCTGTTTGCACAGTGCAATCATCTCCTCCGACACGTCGAGCCCCGTGACGCGGTGGCCCGCGTCGAGCAGCCAGGGCAGCTCGCCGCCCGTGCCGACGCCGAGATCGAGCACGTCGAGCGGGCCCGCGCCGAGCCGAGCGAGCAGCTCGCTCATGCGCGTCTTCACCTCGTCGCGAGGGCGCGCGTACACCCGATCGTAGCGCCGGGCGATGGCGTCGAAGAACTTGCGGACGTCGGCCGGCTCCGGCATCAGCGCCTCCGCGGCGCGCCGGTCGCGTCGCCCGCGAGGCGGCAGTACGCCAGGTAGGCGGCCTCGTGCACGCCCGCGAGGCGCACCGCGCGGTCCACGATCGAGCGCCGCTCGGCGCGCGTCCACGAGCGAGACGGCCCGCGCCGCCCGCGCAGGTGGGCCCTCGCCACGAGCGCGCCGAGCAGGCGGGCGAGCTCGGGCAGCTCCTCCTTCGGGAAGCGCTCGAGATCCAGCTTGTCCTCCTGCGGGGTGAGGCGGCGAACGAGCATCGAGCGCCCTCGCAGCGTCACCACGCCGAGGCCGCGCGGCACGTCCTTCAAGCACGCGCGCAGGCCCGCCTCGACGCGAGCCGCGCCGCGCGGGCCGCCCTTCGAGCCCACGAGGCGCGCCACCGACGCCTCGGCGTCCTCTTCCTTCATGTCGAACACCCAGTGGCCGTCGCGGCCGCCCTTGCCCGCCACGAGGAACGCGACGCGCAAGCAGCCGAGGCTGCCCGTCCCCGCGACGCGGAAGGCCATGTCGCAAATCTCGAGCGCGTCGCGCCGCCCCTTCGGCACGTGCTCGTGGACGTAGGCCGAGAAGGCCTTCTCCGCGTCGCGCTTCACGGCGGGCGCGAGCTCGAGGTAGCGCGGGCCTCGCACGAACCGCCGCGTGGCGTGGCGCACCTCGGTGCGGCCGGCGAGCAGCTCGGCCCGCGATCGCGCGCTGACGGTGGCGAGCAGGGTCCGCACGGTCCTCGGCGCCGGCGGCAGCGAGCGCGGGTGCGCGGCATAGGCGTCGAGGAGCGCGTCGCAGAGCTCGAGCGTCTCGCGGCCGTTCGCGCCGAGCTCGCGCCCGCCGAGGATGAGGCTCGTCGTGAGGCGGAGCAGGTCGAAGCGCCACGGGGCGACGGCGCAGTCGTCGAAGTCGTTGACGTCGAAGACGGCGGCGGGCTCGCCTTCATGATGAGTCTGTGCCGGCTCGGGGCGGAAGGCGCCGAAGTTCTCGAGGTGCAGGTCGCCGACGATGAAGCCCTCGCCGCCCGGGCCCGCCGCGAGCTGGGGCACTCCGGCGAGCACGTCGTAGAAGAGCGCCGCGGAGCCGCGCAGGAAGGCGAGCGGCGAGCGCGTCATGCGGTCGACCTTGTGAGCGAACAGCTCGACGCGCGCCTTCACCCAGGGCCGCACGCGCGCGAGGCGCGCTCGATCGCGGTCGATCTGCGCCTTCGCGATCACGTGCGGATCGATCCCATCGACTCGAGCCATGTTGCCGCGAGTATCGTATCTTGCCTGCGTGATCCATACCGCCGGCACAGCGCGAGCGCGTTTGCGCCTGCAACGGCGCCTCGAGCGGGGCGTCCCGCCGGGGCCGTGGGTCCTGGCCGCCGCGCGCTTGTACGCGAGCCTCGTACGGGTCGAACGCCCGCTTCGCGTCACGGTCCCCGCGCTCTGCATCGGAGGGGCGACCCTCGGCGGCTCGGGAAAGACGCCGCTCGCCATCGCGGCGGCGAAGGCGCTCGCGGCTCGAGGCCACCGAGTGGTGCTGGTCGGCCACGGCTACCGCGCGCGCCCGTCGCGCGCTCGCTTCGTCGAGCCCGGCGACCCGGCCACCGTCGTGGTAGACGAGGCGCTCGAGGCCGCGCGCGCGCTCGCGGGCACGCCGGCCAGGGTCGTCGTCGCGCCGACGCGGCAGCTCGCCGTCGACCTCGCGCAGGGCGCCGCGGACGTGCTCGTCCTCGACGGACCGCTGCAGCTCGCACCCCGCCGCGCGCGCCTGTCCTGGCTCGCCGTGGACGAGCTCGATCCGTGGGGGAGCGGCGCGTGCCCTCCGGCCGGGGACCTGCGCGCACCCAAGGCCTCGCTGCTCGCCGCCACGGACGCGGTCGTCCCGGTGCGCGGACAAAGTCGCGGTGCGTGGGACGGCGAGACGCTGCTGGGCTGGGAAGCGCTGAAGGGGCTGCGCATCGGTCTGGTCACCTCCGTCGCCAGGCCGCACAGGGTCGTCGCGCTGCTGCGCCGGAACGGCGTGGAGCCCGCTCGCGTCCTTCTCGGGCCCGACCATGGCCCGCTTCCGCCGCTCGGTGCCGACCGCGACATCGACCTCTGGCTGACGACCGGAAAGGACTGGGCGTTGCTGGGCTGCGTTCGAGCCGCGCGCATCGACTACCACCTGCGCCTACCTCCGGAGCAGCTCGCCCAGCTGGAGCGGGTTTTCCCGCCTTGCCCCACGGCCCTGCGTTTCTGATATCGTTACATCTAAGCAAACAACGAAGCGGGGTTCGCGTAGCGAAGCTCGCTCCAACGATGCAGTTTCGTCGTCGCATAAGCGGTGGGGTTCGGACCGGCGTGCGGGGACGCCCACTACCGGTATGACCGAC
>DATIQP010000448.1:0-4596 GCA_035470765.1 Polyangiaceae bacterium
GCGGAGCCGACGTCGCTGCCGGCCTGCGGCTCGGTGAGGCACATCGTGCCGCCCCAGGTGCCGCCGAACATGCGTGGACAATACAAGTGTTTCTGCTCGGGCGTGCCGAACGCCTCGACGACCTCGGCGGCCCCGTAGGCGAGGCCCGGGTACATGTTGAACGCCGGGTTGGCTCCCGAGAGCATCTCCTCGACGAGGATCTGCACCGTGGTCGGCGAGCCCGCGCCGCCGTACTCGGGGTCGATGCCGATCGACTTCCAGCCGGCCTCGTAGAGGCTCTTCCAGGCTTCCTTGAAGCCTTGGGGGGTCTTGACGCGCCCGCCCTCGACCCGGCAACCCTCCGCGTCGCCCGACGCGTTGAGAGGCCCCGTGACCTCCTTCACCCAGCGGTAGCACTCCGCGAGCGAGGTCCTCACTTCCTCCTCACCCCACGCCTCGAAAGGCGGCTTGCCGAGGTGCTCGGCGATCTTGAACTGCTCGAACAGCAGGAAGAAAAACTCGCGCAGGTCGGCCTTGTAGCGGTTGATGGCCTGGATGGGCTTTGTCACGGATCGGTCCTCGTGTTGCGAAACGTGGGGCTTTTGGAGCACTGCGTCAAGAACAAGGTGGGCCGGAAATCTTTTCGCGTTCGGCGGGGTTGCCTTCTCCGCGCCTGCGCCGGCAGGTCCGGGCCCATCCTGTGTATGCTGGGCGGCAATATGTCCAACGCGGGAGAACCGAAGTGTCCAGGCTGGATCCGCTCGTCGATGCGCTGAAGAAGACCGACGCCGAAGACGTGCGCCTCATCGTGGGCGAGCGAATCTTCCTCACGATGCGCAACGGGAAGCGCGTCGAGATCGGGCGCGAGCCGCTCCAGGCGAGCAGCGTGCAGGCGCTCGCGGCCGAGGTGCTCTCGCCCGAGGACCTCGCGGCGGCGCAGCGGATGCCGCGCCTCGGCCGCGTCGAGGTGGGCGGGGAGACGATCGAGGTGCAGGTCTCGCCGCAGAACGGCCAGCTCTCGGTGATCGTCCGGCGCGCGTCGGGCGCGACCGCGCGGGCGGCGATCCCCGTGGCGGCACCCGCGGCCGCGCCGTCGCTCGAGCCCCCGCAGAAGAGCACGACCGTGCGCTCGACGAACCGCGGCGGCAACGCGATCGACGCGCTGCTCGACGACATGATGTCGCGTCAGGCCTCGGACCTGCACCTCACCACCGGCTCGTGCCCGGTCATGCGCATCCACGGAGAGATGCACTTCGTCCGAGAGCGGCCCGTGCTCACGAGCGATGCGGTGATGAGCCTCGTCGAGCCGCTCTTCAACGAGAAGGCGCGCCAGGACTTCGAGGAGAAGCACGACGCCGACTTCGCCTACGAGGTGCCCGGCCTCGCGCGCTTCCGCGTCAACGCGTTCTTGGACCGCAACGGCGTCGGCGCGGTCATGCGTCAGATCCCGATCGAGATCATCCCCGCGGACAAGCTCGGCCTGCCGCAGGCAGTGCTCGATCTGTGCTTCCTCACCAAGGGCCTCGTCGTCGTCACCGGGCCGACGGGCTCCGGCAAGTCGACGACGCTCGCCGGGATGATCGACTACATCAACAAGAACCGCAGCGATCACATCATCACGATCGAAGACCCGGTCGAGTTCGTTCACAAGAACATCAAGTGCCTCGTCAACCAGCGCGAGGTCGGCCAGCACACCAAGAGCTTCAAGAACGCGCTGCGCGCGGCGCTCCGCGAGGACCCGGACATCGTCCTGGTCGGCGAGATGCGCGACCTCGAGACGATCGCCATCGCCATCGAGACCGCCGAGACCGGACACCTCGTCTTCGGCACGCTCCACACCACGACCGCGATCTCGACCGTGGATCGCGTCATCGACCAGTTCCCGACGGATCAGCAGGAGCAGATCCGCGTCATGCTGAGCGAGTCGCTCAAGGGCGTCATCGCCCAGGTGCTCTGCAAGAAGGTCGGCGGCGGCCGCGTCGCGGCGATGGAGATCCTCCTCGGCAGCTCGGCGGTCTCGAGCCTCATTCGCGAGGGCAAGACGTTCCAGATCCCGTCGGTCATGCAGACCTCCCGCGGCGCCGGCATGGTGACGATGAACGACTCGCTGATGCAGCTCGTTCAGAAGAAGGTCATCGAGCCGAAGGAGGCGTGGATGAAGTCGGTCGACAAGGGCGGCCTGTTGATGATGTTCAAGAACGCGGGCATTCCCGCGCCGGTGGTGTGACGCGCTTCGATTGACGCGCGCCGGGCCATGAGCAACGTTGGAGGCGTGGAGCGCCTCTCGATCTGGGACGGCACGCGCGCCTTCTTCGGGGGTGTGGGCTTCGTGATGAGCCGCCCGCGCGTGTGGCCGTACGCCGCCGTGCCGGCGCTCGTGCTCGTCCTGCTCGGCACCGGGCTCTCCGCGCTGGGGCTGTACCTGAGCTGGCACCTCGTCGGCTCCCTCGTCGGCGGTGCGAGCGCGTGGGCCGAGGCCGGCCGCTGGGTGCTCGAGCTCCTGATCGGCGGCGCGCTCGTGGTGGTCGCGATCCTCACCGCCTTCGGCCTCGCGCAGCCGCTGTCGGGCTTCGCGCTCGAGGCCATCTCGGAGCGGCAGGAGCTCGAGCTCGGCGGCGTGCGCCGCGAGAAGCCCGGCTTCTGGGAGAACGCGCGGCGCTCGCTCGCCGTCAACATGATGGGCCTGCTCGTCGGTCTCCCGCTCTTCGCCGTCCTCACGGTCATCGAGCTGTTCGCGCCGCCCGCCGCGGTGGTCACCGTCCCGCTCAAGTTCGTCGTCTCGGCGTTGCTCCTCGCCTGGGATCTGCTCGACTACCCGCTCGGCCTGCGCAGGGAAGGGGTGCGCGCGCGCCTCGCGTTCTTCGGGCGACACTTCGGCGCCTTGCTCGCGTTCGGCTCGCTCGGCGCCGCGGTGCTCGTCATCCCCGGGCTCGGCCTGCTCCTGCTCCCCTTCGGCGTCGCGGGCGCGACGCGTCTCGTCACCTGGGCCGACGGCCCGCGGCCCGCATGAGCCGCAGCGCCGCCCTCCTGCTCGCGCTCGCCGCCGCCGGCTGCAGCACGACCATCCGCGCGCAGGACTACGCCTCCGACTGCGACGCGGACCTCCAGTGCGTGCGCATCTCGGTCGGTGACGTGTGCTCCTGCGACTGCAACCTCGCCGCCATCAACGACCGCGACTACGACAAGTACCTGACCGACCTGCAGCGCATCGGCGCCGGGTCCTGCCACACGACCTGCACCCAGCCCGACGGCGCCCCCTCGACGTGCGGCGTGGGCATCGGAGCCCGCTGCGGCGCCTTGGGTCAGTGCGAGACCTACCTCGTTCCTGACGCCGGTCTTGATTGAACAATTCGACAATTATAGCGTAAATATAGGGTTTTTCCTGTTGGCCGGCTGGTCGGAGCGATAGTCTGGACAAACCATGGCTCGCAATCTGCGCGTGCCTGGGGGGGACGCCTCGAGGCCCGTGCACGAGGCGGTGCACTCATCGACACCACGAAAGCGGGAACCGCTCTCCCAGGAGCGCATCGCGAAGACTTCGCTCGAGCTGATCGACGAGATCGGCCTCGAGGACTTCAGCACGCGCAGGCTCGGCGCCGCGCTCGGCTGCGAAGCGATGGCCATCTACAACCACTTCGCGAGCAAGGACGCCTTGCTCGATGCGGTCGTGGATCGGCTCTTCCGTGAGATCAGCGTCCCCGGTCGCGAGGCCGGCGACTGGAAGGGCCGAGTGCGCGGCTTCGCGCGCTCGTACCGCGCGCTCGCGCACGCCCACCCGAAGGCGTTCCCGCTGCTCGCGACGCGCCGCATTCGCATGCGCTCGCGCGCGCTCGTCGACCAGGCCGTCGGCGCGCTGCTCGAGGAGGGCTTCGATCCGCCGACGGCAGCAGAGCTGTTCCGCACCGTGGCGAACTACATGAGCGGTGCCGTGCTCGACGAGCTCTCCGGCACCTTCCCGCCCGCGGACGACGAGTTCCCCAACATCCGGCGCGTGCAGGAGTACCTCGGGCCGGAGCACTACGAGGCCATCTTCGAGCGTGGCCTCACGCTCTTGCTCGCGGGCTTCCAGCCCAAGTCCTGAGCGTAGCGCGCGGCACTCAGTTCGGCTGGGCGATGATCGGCGCCATGGTCGTGACGCCGGCTCCGGAGAACGACACGCCGCTCGGCACCGAGACCAGGCACACGGACGCGTCGACGTTGTTGATCGCGACGATGCCGGTGTCGTGCGAGAAGCCGTAGACCTGATCCTGGTAGGCGGCGATGCCGTACATCTTGCCCAAGGAGGGCGCCTGCTTCGTGTTCTGGCAGCTCGTGCCCTGGTGGAGCACGCCGCGCACCGACTTGACGACGCTGGTCGTGTTGTTCGGCTTGAGCTTCGTCACGTCGATCTCGACGAGCGTGTCGGTCGTGGCGCAGGTGCCGTTGGGACACGTGCGGACGGTGGCGAAGCCGATGGGCGTGCCCCCGTTGGCCAGGAAGACGATGTCGCCCGAGAGCTGGTAGGTGTTGCCCTTGGTGTCCTTGCCGAAGTTGCCGAGCAAGGTCGTCTGGCCCTGCGAGTCGATGGAGAAGATCTGACCGGCGTCGTTGGCGGCGACGAGCGTCTCGGCGGCGGCG
>DATIQP010000449.1:0-7463 GCA_035470765.1 Polyangiaceae bacterium
GTGCTCGCACCCGTGATCTGAGCTGGGGTGCAAGCGTTGGGCGTCGCGGTCGGGGCGCTCATCGTCGTCGATGAGTAGCCGCTCACGTCGCAAAGCTCACACGCGAGTCCGCAGGCGTATTCCGAGGGGCAGACGTCGCCGTCCAGGGAGACGACGGGCGTGGTCACATACCCCGGTGGGCCGCACATCGGAGCGGGGGCATCCCATCGGCAGGTGCACCACGATTGCTGGCAGATCCCCGGCGTGACCGCGAGGCATACCCCCTTGGCGGCGCATCCTTCGTCGACGCGGAAGAGGCAACGTTCGCCCGCCGGGCACTCCGATGCGAGAAAGCCGGAGCACTGTTTCGGAGAAGCGTCAGCGTCGGCGTCCGCGTCGACCGGGTACGTGCTCTGCGTGCCGCAACGTACGACCGGCGACACGAAGGCGAGCACCCACGCGAAGCGAAGCCGCGCCCCAACCCTCATGGGTCGCAGTGTAGCCGACGACCCGTGCCCGCGCGGTGACGGCGGTTCTTCGTGGGCGCAGCAGGATTCGAACCTGCGACTTCCACCGTGTGAAGGTGGCACTCTACCGCTGAGTTATGCGCCCTTGCCGAATTGAGCGAACTAGCGCATCGCCTCGCCCACGGCAAGGACCGACGCGCGGGGCAGCGCCCGTCAGACGGTCTCGGTGACGTTGGCGCGCGGCTCGATCGGGCCGGCGGGCGCGACCGCCGCGTCCCGGGTGTGGCGACCGAGCGACAGCGTCCCGAAGAAGATGCCCAGCGTGAGGGCGAGCACCGCGAAGTGGCCGAGGAAGGCGCCGGAGCAACCAGCGACGGCGAGCGGTGCGAGAGCAGCGAGATACCAGGGGGTCAGCTTCATGTTCCTCATCGAGTCGAGGTCAACTGCAACTGCTGAGGAGGGGAACAAGTTCCCCACATGTAAGATAAGATACGACACCCCGTCGGAACAGCCAAAGATGTAGCGAGGCGGCTCTAGCTTATGCAAGTGAAACCGTAAGGGGTGCGAAAAGCAGGTCGCACCTGGTAGGAGCACGCGCCATTCCACCGCCGCGTGCTCACGCCGTCGCGCACTTGCCGTCCCCGAGCGCGTTCGACGCGACACCTCACGTGGCCCCCACGCCACACTCCGAGCTCTCGCTCCACCTCCGCGCCTTCCACATTCGTCTTTTTCTTTTCAGCGCGTTGCGTCTATCGTCTCTGCGCATGAGGCTGGCGGTGCGTTGGGCTTGCGGGACGATCGTCGCCGCACTCGCCGCGTCGGCCTGGGGGTGCACGACCATCGACCCCGGGCCTCCGTTCCGCATCCCGCTCTCCGTGTTCAACGAGAACTTCTTCTATTGCCACGTCGAGCCCGAGTACCTCTTCGCTCCGCAGGCCAGTTGCGGCAGCGGGCAGGCGGGCGACAACGGCAACTGCCACTTCAACTCCTCGGCAGTGAGCGGGATGGCGCTGCTCAACCACCCGCCCATCGACTGCGGCGGCGGCGATGCGCCGGTCGACAAGTCGACCGTCGCGCAGGGGAGCCCGGCGCAGGCCAACTTCACGGCCGCATCGCTCGAAATGAGCCGCAACTGCACGGACTACCAGAGCTGCCAGGCGGCCATCCTCAAGCGGCCGACGACGACCAACGGTCACCCACGCCAGATCTTCGATCCCGTCGCGGATCAGACGGCGACCCCGTCCTTGCAGCAGGTCATCTACAAGTGGGCCGCCACTCCATGACGCGCGCGACAGGCGCGTGGCGTGCCGCGGCGTGGGCGGTGACGCTGGCGAGCTCGCTCTTGCTCGGCGAACGAGCCCGAGCCGCGGACGAGGCGCCCGAGGAGGGGCAGGCCGAGGCCTTCGCTCGCGTGGTGGTCGACTCCGCAGACCTGCACACGGGGCCCGGCGTCTCGTTCCGTGTGATCTACACGGGGCACCGCGGGGAGACCTTCGCGCTCGACGGGCGTCAGGGGAGCGGATTCTGGCTGCGCGTGCTCTTGCCGGACGGGCGCCGCGCCTACGCGATGGGCGAGCAACTCGAGCCGTTCGCGGTGAGCGACGGTCAGTTCGCGCGGCCCGGCGTCTTCGCGCCGCCGCCGCTCGAAGGCGCGCACGGCGGCTTCGCCCTCGTCGGCGGCATGCTGAACATCCCGGTCCGCGACGGCTCGTTCAAGCAGTACGGCTACATGGAAGTGCGGCCGCAGCTCGTGATCGACAAGACGTTCAGCCTCGAGGGCTTCGTGGGCGACGGGCTCACCGCCGACGGCGCGCAGCTCGTCTACGGCGCGACGTTCACCGTCTACCTGTTCCCGAAGTGGGCGCTCTGTCCGTTCCTCGGGCTCGGCGGCGGCGGGCTCAGCGTCTTCCCCAAGGCCGACTCGTTCGTCTTGCAGCGCGAGGATCTGTTCCTCGCGCGCGCGGGCGGGGGCTTCCTCTTCGCCCTGAAGAACCGCATCCTCGTGCGGATCGAGGCGGCGAACATGACGCTCTTCACCGCGGAGTCGTTCGCCAACGCGCAGACGGTCACTGGCGGATTCGGCGTGTACTTCTGAGAGGCTCACCATGCGCACCATCCCCATCTCGCTGCTCCTGCTTGCCTCGTTCGCCGCCACGGGCTGCGTGACCGTGCGGCCCCAGGAGCGCGCGGTGCTCGCCGATCCCGTGATGGTCTTCGAGGGCGACCCCGTCCTCGCCGCGCAGCTCCACCACGCGATCGACAACCGCGAAGGCTCGTTCGGCGGCTCGGGAGTCACGGGCGGAGGGTGCGGGTGCAACTGATCCACCGCGCAGTTCGAGCGTTCGGTGTCATCCTCGTCGCGGCCGCGGTGCTGGTCGTCGCTGCGCCCGCGCGCGCGCAGGTCGTCCAGTTCGACACGACCCACGGCCTTTACTACGAGGCGCCGCTGCGCACGCACATGTTCGTCTACACGCCGTCCGCCACGCTGACGGCGAACCCCTCCGACTGGCTGAGCGTCAATGCCGGCTGGGAAGCGGACGTGGTCAGCGGCGCGAGCGTGGCGACCAAGGCCGGCCCCGCCTACCAAGCCACGCAGCCCTCGGCAGACGTCATCAGCACCGCGAGCGTGCACGACTTCCGCAACGTCGGCAGGGGCGGCTTCACCGTCAAGAAGGACAACACGAGCTTCGGCGCGGGCGGCCTCTACTCGACGGAGAACGACTACCGCTCCGTCTCGTTCAACGTGATGGCGCGCACCGAGCTCTACGAGCACAACACGCAGCTCGAGCTCGACTACGCCCACAACTTCGACGACGTCTGCGATCTGGTGCAGGACCCGAACGCGCTGCCCGCCGGGCGGCTCGCGCTCCCGTCGAGCCAGGGCTGCTTCAACCCGAGCGACAAGACCCGCACGCAGCACGACATCGCCATCGACAACCTGCAGGGCACGTGGTCGCAGGCGCTGACGCCGGTCTTCCAGATGCAGGGCATCTACACGCTGCAGATCGTCAACGGCTTCCAGAGCGATCCGTACCGCAGCGTCCAGCTCGGGGCGGGCCTCAAGGCGCAGGAGTACACGCCGCAGAACCGGTACCGCCACTCGGTCGCCGTGCGCGGCAACTACTTCATGCGCGGCCTCAAGGCCGCCCTGCGCGTGGGGCTGCGCGGTTACTGGGACACCTGGAACATCGCGAGCGGCACCGTCGAGCTCGAGTTCGAGAAATACCTGACGTCGGCCTTCCGCCTCGGCGCCAACGGCCGCCTGTACAAGCAGACGGGCGCGATCTTCTGGAGCGACGACTACACGGGCGGCGCGCCGCCGCAGCTCGGGCCCAAGGGCCAGTACTTCACCGGCGACCGCGAGCTGTCGCCGTTCTTCAGCTTCATGGTCGGCGTGAAGGGGACCTACGCGGTCGCCGCGGCCGAGAAGAAGGTCCTCGGCTTCATGACCGACACGAAGCTCGTCGTCGCCGCGAACTTCATGCAGTTCAACTACGACGAGTACACGCTCGGAGGCCAGTCGCTCGGCGACGTCCGCGCGTATCTGCTGAACATCGGCTTCTCGGCCGGGTTCTGAGGGCCGGTATTCTCGGCCGAGCTCTCAGTCGTCTTCGCTGCCGCGGATGCCGTGCTTCTTCGCGAGCTCGTGCAGGTGCTTGCGGTCCATCTTCGCGTCGCGCGCGGCGGCGCTGACGTTGCCGCCATGGCGGCCGAGCAGCCAGCGCACGTAGCGTCGCTCGAACTCCTGCTCGAAGCGGGCGCGTGTGTCGCGGTAGCTCTTGTCGGGCTCGAACGTGAAGGCGCTCGCGTCCTGCACGGCCGCCGTGGGCATGGCGATGTTGCCGAGCTCCGAGGCGCCGGTCGCGCGGGCCATGTAGACCGCGCGCTCGAGCACGTTGCGGAGCTCGCGCACGTTGCCGGGCCAGTCGTGCGCGAGCAGGCCCTGCATCGCGTCGCTCGCGATGGGCAGCGGCTCTCCGCCGGCGCACGCGGCCTCGAGGATGTGCGCGGCGAGCAGCGGGATGTCCTCGCGGCGCTCGCGTAGCGGCGGGACCGTGACCGGCACGACGGCGAGGCGGAAGTAGAGGTCCTCGCGGAACTTCCCGCCCTGAACCTCGCGCTTGAGATCCCGCTTGGTGGCGGCGACGACGCGCACGTCGGTGTGGAGAGGCTTGTTGCCGCCGACGCGGCGGAACTCGCGCGTCTCGAGGACGCGAAGCAGCTTCGGCTGCACGTCGAGGGGCAGCTCGCCGATCTCGTCCAGGAAGACGGTGCCGCCGTCGGCGAGCTCGAAGGCGCCCTGCCGCGCGCTGACGGCGCCCGTGAACGCGCCGCGCTCGTGGCCGAACAGCTCGCTCTCGATGAGTGAGTAGCTCACGGCGCCGCAGTCGACGACGACGAAGGGGCCGCTCTTGCGCGGGCTGTGCTCGACGATGGCGCGCGCGAGCACGTCCTTGCCGGTTCCCGTCTCGCCCTCGAGCAAGACGGTGGCCTCGGTCGGTGCGATGCGCTCGAGGACGCCGAAGATGGTGCGCATCGCGAGGCTCTTTCCGAGCGCCGGGCCGAGCCGGGTCTGATCGCTCGGTAGCACCTCCTGGCGCTGCGGCGCCGGGCGGAGCGCGACCTCCACCTCGCCCACGCGCAGCACCGCGCCGGGCGAGAGCAGGGCGTCCTGCACGCGCGTGCCGTCGACGCGGGTCCCGTTGGTCGAGCCGAGATCGCGTACGCGCACGCCGTCGCCCTCGCGGACGAGCTCGCAGTGTTGGCGCGAGACGGTGTCGTCGGGCAGCACGAGGTCGTTCTCCGGCGCCTTGCCGATGCGGGCGCGCGCGCCCAGCGCGACGACGTTGCCCTTCTTGGCGCCCGTGAGCACGACGAGCATGAGCGCGCCGCCGGCGCCGAGCACGCCGGGCGCGGCGCGCGTCTCGATCACGTCGCCCTCGGCGCTCTTGCTCCTCACCGCGGGCCCTCCGCGCGTGGCCTCAGCGCGGCCGTGGCCGCCTCCGACACGTCGATCGACGTCGAGCTGCCGCCGCGCAGATCCACGCGCCGCTCGGCCGTCGCCGCGGTGCCGGCGGCGCCGCGCGCCTCGATGGCGATCACGTACTCGCCGTCGGGGAGCCGGGCCTCGTGGTGCACGACGCGCGGCGCGCCTGCGGACGAATCGAAGCGGAGCGTCACCTGCCTGGACCAATCCGTGTCGCCCTTCGCCGAGTCGTAGCGGAGCGTGACCTCGTTCACGTTTTGCGCCGCGTCGCCCAGCACGACGTTCACGCTCTGATCCTTCGGCATGCTCGGCGCGAGGAAGAAATACGCGCCCACGCCGACGGCGCCGAACAGCAGGAGCGAGGTGGAACCCTTGTGCATGAAGCTCGGCTATGGCTTGGCGGCGCGCAGCGCGCGGATGCGGGCGACGAGGCCCTGGATCAGCGGCTCGGGAAGGTTGGACGGGGGCATCAGGGCCTTGCCCTTGCGGATGATCTCGGCCATCTCGGCGTCCTTCACCTTCGCTTGCCACTCGGCGTCGGTCAAATCGGGGGCCTTCACCATCGGCCCCTCGGGCCCGTCGCCCACGCCGCGAGGGCCGTGGCACCTCGCGCAGCTCTGCATCCAGGCAGCCTCGACGAGCTGGGCGCCCCGCGCGGCGCTCGAGAGGGGCTGGGCGGCCTGCTGCCCTCTGGACTGCTCCTGCTTGTCGTGGTCGGCCGGGGTCCAGACCGTCGAAGCGTCGGGCGGCTGGTCGCAGCCCGAGGCGAAAATCATGGCGAAAATCACGAAGGTCGGAGCGACAGCGGAAACACGCATGCAGGCGGGGAGCCTAGCAAGGTTCGTCGCCGGAATGCCAGGCGCCTCGCCGTTGGACGTTTCGTGATAAGCTTCGGTCAACCACAGCGTCGACCGGCCCAGCCGGCGGCGACCGGAGGATCCATGTATACTGCAAAGGGTGCAGAGGCCGCTCTGCGCAAGGTGACCGTTCCAGCCATCCGAAGCCGCAAAGGTAGGCTCGGAAAGAACGAGAGCGCCGACGGAGCCACGCCCATCGCGATGGTGACGGCGTACGACTACACGATGGCCCGACTGGTCGACGAGGCCGGCGTGGACATGGTGCTCGTCGGAGACTCGCTCGGCATGGTCGTCCAGGGCCTCGCCAACACCATCCCGGTGACGATCGAGGAGATCTGCTACCACGGCCGCGCCGTGGCTCGGGGTGTCGCGCGGGCGCACATCGTCGGCGACATGCCGTTTCTCTCCTATCAGGTCTCGCCCGTGCAGGCCGTCGAGAGCGCGGGGCGCATGTTCAAGGAGGGCTCCTTCGAGAGCGTGAAGCTCGAGGGCGGCGAGGCCTTCGCCGAGCACGTGCACCGGCTAGTTCGCGCGGGCATCCCGGTCGTCGGACACGTCGGCCTCACGCCGCAGAGCGTTCACGCGCTCGGGGGCTTCAAGGTGCAGGGGCGCGGCGACGACGCCGCGGAGCAGGTGATCCGCGACGCCCAGGCGATCGAGTCGGCCGGCGCGTTCTGCATCGTCCTCGAGGCGATCCCGCCGGACGTGGCCGAGCGCGTGACCGAGTCCGTCGGCGTGCCGACCATCGGCATCGGCGCGGGCGCGGCGTGCGACGGGCAGGTGCTCGTGTGCACGGACCTGCTCGGGATGTCGCGCGGGCCCTCGCCGAAGTTCGCGAAGCGCTTCGCCGAGCTGGGCGACGCGGCGGTGGCAGCGTTCCGCGACTACGTGCGCGACGTGCAGAGCGGGGAGTTCCCCGGGCCGGAGCACGCGTACAAGCCGAACCGGGTCTCCGATCCCCCGCGCAGCGAAGCCGCGAACGGCTCGGTCGTTCCCATTCGCAGGTGAGAAGGCCGCTCAGCGCGCGTCGCTCGAGAGCATCGCGCCTGCTCCCGCCTCGCACCGCTCGCCGCGTGGCGCGGGCGCGAGCCGTTCGCGGCTTCGCTGCGCGGGGGATCGGAGACCCGGTTCGGCTTGTACGCGTGCTCCGGCCCGGGGAACTCCCCGCTCTGC
>DATIQP010000450.1:0-12415 GCA_035470765.1 Polyangiaceae bacterium
CCACCGAGCGCCACCGCGGCGGTCGCGGCTCGTGGCTCCGAGCCGCGGTGCTCGGCGCCGACGACGGCATCGTCTCGACGGCGAGCCTCGTCATCGGCGTCGCATCGGCCGAGGCTTCCAAGGGTGCGATCCTGATCGCCGGCGTCGCCGGCCTCGTCGCGGGTGCCTTCTCGATGGCGGCGGGCGAGTACGTCTCGGTGAGCTCGCAGCGCGACGCGGAGCGAGCCGACATCGGCAAGGAGAAGCAAGAGCTCGCCGCGGATCCGAAGGGCGAGCTCCGGGAGCTCGCGTCGATCTACCGGCGGCGCGGGCTCGACCCCGACCTCGCGATGAAGGTCGCCGAGCAGCTCAGCGCCAGGGACCGTCTCCGGAGCCACCTGCGCGACGAGCTCGGGCTCGACCCGGCCGCGCTCGCGCGGCCGCTCCAGGCCGCGCTGGTCTCCGCGGTGAGCTTCGCGTCGCTGGGAGCGCTGCCGATCGTGGGCTTGATGCTCGCTCCCGCGTCGCTTCGCATCGTCGTCGTGGCGATCGTCTGCGTCCTCAGCCTCGCCATCCTGGGCGCGCTCGGCGGCCAGCTCGGTGATGCGCCGAAGGGCCGCGCAGCGGTGCGCGTCGTGCTCGGAGGCGGCGCTGCGATGGCGGCGACGGCGCTCATCGGCCGCCTCCTTCACGTCGCGGGCATTGGTTGATTTATCTCATGCCCGTTGGGCGGTGATCGATGCGGTCTGCGAGCCCGCGAAATTTTCGCCGCTGATTTCCATCAGGGTCGTGCAGGCGCTGCACAAATAGGTTCCGCGCGAGGAAAGGAAGGTGCCATGAAGAGCGCCCCCTTCGCGATCATCGCTGGCCTCGCGATGTGCAGCCAGCAATCTCAGCAGTCGCCTTTGCCCGCGGGCTCGGGCTCGTTCAACGTCCTCGCTCCGCCCATCGGCCAGCCGATCAAGGCCGAGCTCACGTTCGCGCCCAACGTCCCTCCACCGACCAAGCGCAAGGACCCGGCGAAGGTCGTGGTCGAGCTCGAGGTGAAGGAGGTGGTCATGCCGATCGCCGAGGGCGTCAACTACACGTTCTGGACGTTCGGCGGACAGGTCCCCGGGAAGTTCATCCGCATCCGCCAGGGCGACACGGTCGAGTTCCACCTGCAGAACGACCCGGCCAACAAGATGCCTCACAACATCGACCTGCACGCGGTCACCGGGCCCGGCGGCGGCGCGGCCAGCACGTTCACCGCGCCAGGGCACCAGACGCAGTTCACGTTCAAGGCGCTCAACGCGGGCCTGTTCGTCTACCACTGCGCGACCGCGCCCGTCGGCATGCACATCGGCAACGGCATGTACGGGCTCATCCTCGTCGAGCCTCCCGAGGGCCTCGAGCCCGTCGACCAAGAGTTCTACGTGATGCAGGGCGACTTCTACACGGGCGGCAAGTACCACGAGAAGGGCGATCAGACCTTCGACACGGAGAAGGCGATCGACGAGAAGCCGACGTACGTCCTGTTCAACGGCGCGGAGGGGGCGCTCGTCGGCGACAAGGCGCTCAAGGCGAAGGTGGGCGAGAAGATCCGCATCTTCGTCGGCAACGGCGGCCCCAACCTGGTCTCGAGCTTCCACCTGATCGGCGAGATCTTCGACAAGGTCTACCAGGAGGGTGGCGCGAAATATCAGGAGAACGTCGGGACGACCATCATCCCGTCGGGCGGCGCGGCCATCGTCGAGCTCAAGGTCGAAGTCCCAGGCACGTACCTGCTGGTCGACCACTCCATCTTCCGCACCTTCAACAAGGGCGCGCTCGGGATGCTCACCGTCTCGGGCCCGGAACAGAAGTCCCTCTACTCGGGCAAGGAGATCGACTCGGTCTTCCTCGGCACCAACCAGGCGAAGCCCGGTCCGGTCCAGATCGCGGCGGAGAAGGCGGCCGCGGGGACGCTGACGAAGGACGATCAGATCGCCGCGGGCAAGGTACAGTTCGCCGGCACGTGCTCGCCGTGCCACCAGCTCGAGGGCCAGGGCGTGCCCAACACCTTCCCGCCGCTCGCCAAGAGCGACTTCCTGGCGGCGGAGAAATCGAAGGGCGTGAACATCCTGCTCAACGGCCTGAAGGGCCCGGTGAAGGTCAACGGCATGGAGTTCAACAACGTCATGCCGCCGCAAAACCACCTCTCCGACGACGACATCGCGAACATCCTCACGTTCGTGCGAGGCTCGTGGGGTAACAGCGGAGAGGCCGTCTCGCGCGACGAGGTCCGAAAGGCGCGCGGAGAGATGGTCGCGCAGACCGCTCCCGGCGCGGGTCACTAGGTCGCTCCATGGGACCACCACGGCTGCTGCTCTCGGCCCTCGTTCTCTGCTTGGCCACCGCCGCGCGCGCCGACGACGGGATGTCGTCGGTGGGCCCCGCGGTCTACGAGCCCTTCTTCCCGCCGACGCCCAGCGAGCGCGCCATCCCCGTCGCGGCCTTCCGGATCGATCGGACGCCGGTCACCGTCGCGCTGTTCCGGGACTTCGTGCGCGCGCACCCGGAGTGGCGCCGCGATCGCATCCCGCGCCTGTTCGCCGACGCGGGGTACCTCGCCCGCTGGCCCTCGCCCGTCGACATTCGTCCAGGCGACGAGGATCGTCCCATCACCGAGGTGAGCTGGTTCGCGGCGAAGGCCTACTGCGATGCGAGAGGGGCTCGCCTCCCGACCGAGGCCGAGTGGGAGCTCGTGGCGATGGCGAGCCCCACGCAGAAGGACGGCCGGCAGGACACCGCGTGGCGCGCGCGCATCCTCGACTGGTACGCCCGGCCCAACCCGAGCGAGCTGCCGAAGGTCGGCTCCACGCCCGCCAACGCGTGGGGCGTGCGCGACATGCACGGCGTCGTCTGGGAGTGGGTGCTCGATTTCAACGCGACGATGCTGACGACGGATCCGCGCGCCGCGGGCGAGAAGAACCTCCTTCGCTTCTGCGGCGGAGGCGGTCTCACCGCCCAGGACAATCAGGACTACCCGACCTACATGCGGCTCGGCTTCCGCAGCTCGCTCAAGGCCGACTACACGACCCGTAACCTCGGCTTCCGTTGCGCCACGGACGTCGCCAAGGAGAAGAAGCCATGAGACGCGGCCTCCTGGCCGCGGTGCTCTTGGTCGCGTGCCACAGGGACGTGGCGACGGACGACTCGGCCGCCGCCGCGGCGAGCTCCACGACGTCGAGCGTGATCGACGTCGAGGCCGGTCCGTCGCTCTACGCGCTGTCGCCGAGGCTGGTCGATCAAGACGGCCACGCGATCGCGCTCGATGTCTGGCGCGGCCACCCGGTGCTCGTCGGCATGTTCTACGCGTCTTGCGCGAGCGCCTGCCCGCTCTTCGTCTCGACCGTCCGAAAACTGGAGGACTCGCTCGACGCGCCCACCCGCTCCGCGCTGCGCGTCCTGCTCGTGAGCTTCGACCCGAATGACAGGCCGGCCGTGCTGTCGCGCCTCGTCGCGAAGCACGGCATCGACACGGAGCGCTGGCGGCTCGCCTCCGGGTCCGAGGGCGACGTACGCGACCTCGCTGCCGCGCTCGGCGTCAAGTACCGCAGGCTGCCCGACGGCAACTACAACCACTCCTCTCCTCTGATCCTGCTCGGGCCCGACGGCACCATGCAGGCGAGGGTGGAGTCGATCGGCGATCCCGAAGACGGCATCTCGGATCGCCTGCGCGCGCTCGCGCGCTGAAAGGAAACGGACATGCGATTCGGTCTTGCGCTCGTGGTTCCGCTCGCGCTGTGCGCTCGTGCGGCCTTCGCTGGCGACGCGGCACCGCCGCCCGCGGCCGAGGCACCCGCGAAGCCGCCTCCCTACTCGCTGCCCTGGCAGCTGCGCCCGGCGACCGTGCCCAACGTGGTTCGCTGGGACAACACGGTCGCCTTCTACGAAGACGCCGCGGCGCACAAGGGTACGACGTGGGTGTCGATCTTCAACGCGATCGTCCGCATCCCCGGCACGGGCGGGCCTGGAAACGGGCTCGGCGTGCTCTTCCGGTTGCCCCTGTCGGTGGATTCTCCGCCCACGGGCTCGGGCGGCGCCATGCTCGGCAACCCGCTGCTCGGCGTGCTCTACGGCGCCCCGCTCCCCAAGCCCTTCAAGCTCTCGGCGAGCATCGGCTTCACGACTCCCGTCGGCATGGGCGGCGGCGACACGCCCAGCCCCGGCACGAAGGACGCCCGGGTCGCGGCCGTCCCGGCGCGATTCCAGATCGACAACGCGCTATTCAACGTCAACGACCTGGGGATCGTCGGCGGCGCCGACTTCGCCTACGTCGACCACGGCTTCACCGCGCAGGTCGAGGCCACGCTGGCGCAGTACTTCCGCGTGCGCGGCGAGCTCGATCAGCCGGAGGCCACGAAGACGAGCTTCGTCGCGGGCCTGCACCTGGGCTACTTCATCGTCCCCCAGCTCTCGATCGGCGCGGACCTCCGCTACCAGCGCTGGATCGACGCGCCGTTCAAGGTCGAGAAGGACGCGTCCGGCGACAGCTGGGACAACCTCTCGACCACCATCGGCCTGCGCGCGCACATCCCGATCGGCAAGACGTGGCTGCGGCCTGGCGTGGCCTACGCGCGCGCGCTCGACAAGCCGCTCGCCGCGGCCACGCCGAACTACCACATGATCCAGATCGACATCCCGTTCGCCTTCTGAGGGCGCTTCACGAAGGCGCCGCGGCGCGGGCGCGCCAGACGACGATCGCGTTGACGAGCAGCGACGCGTTGCCGATCGCGCCGACCAGGTGGCGGAGCTCGGGCCACGCCGTGGAGACGAAGAAGCAGAGGAGAAACACCACCGCCGCGGGCCACATCTCCCTGACCATCGTCGCCGCGAGCATCCCCACCACCCAGAACCACAAGAAGAAGAGCGCCCCCTGGGCCGTCGGCAGGTCCCAGTGAGCGAGGTACGCGCCGAGGTCAACCAGCGCCTGGCTGAGGAGGCAGAAGATGGCGATGCCCGCGAGCTGGCGGTTGAGCCGCGAGCGCGCGAGGTACTTCCAGTACACGGCGAACAGCAACATGGCCACGACGGCCTGCGCCGCGGACTGGGCCGCAAAGAACACGTGCGACTCCCACCGCGTGCCCTTCACCAACAGTTGGTCGACCGCGTCGGTGAAGATCCAGAAGACGAAGAGCACCGCCGCGACTCGCAGGCGAACGCGGCGGCCCGTCGCCGGATCGACCTCGACCTCGAGCTTGCGCAGCTCGGCGACGCGGCGCTTCTCCTCTTCCGCGGCCTGCAGCGCCGCGTCCACGCGTGCGCGGAGCTCGGGATCGGCGTCGGGGAGATCGTCGAGCCGCATCGCCGCCGCGAGTGACATGCCCATGGCGAGATCGTGCTCGACCATCGCGCGGACCGCGCGCGAGAGGCCGCCGCCCGCTCGAGGGTTCTCGGGCCACGCCTCCAGCGCCGCGCGGAAGCCGAAGAGGCACTCGCCGTAAAGACGCGGGGCGCGAGCGCGCTCCTCACCCTCGGCGCGCGCAGCCGCCTCGAGCTCGACGACCTTGGCCTCGGCGCGGGCTGCGAGCTGGGTCGAGTCGCGGTGGCGCAAGAAGCTGGCGAGCGCGCGTCGCACGTCCTCCGCGGACGCCGGGCGGTCCCGAGGTGAGCGAGCGAGGCACGACCGCGCCAGCGACACCAGCTCCTCGGGCGCGCCCGCCGGCATCGGCGGAGGAGTGTCGAGCACGCTCTGCACGACGTCGCGCACCTGCGGGTGATCGTGCGGAGGACGACCGCTGAGGAGCTCGAAGAGGATGGCGCCGAGGAGGTAGACGTCGGTGCGCGCGTCGAGCGTCTCGCCGAGCAGCATCTCGGGCGCCATGTACACGGGAGTGCCTACGGCGACGCCGCGAGGATCCGCGCCGCCCGCCTCGCCCATCCTCACGGCGATGCCCCAGTCCATCACGTAGACCTCGCCGAAGTTCCCGACCATGACGTTGTCGGGCTTGAGGTCGCGGTGGACGACGCCTCGGCTGTGGGCGAAGTGGACCGCCTGGCACACCTGCGCGAGCGTCTGCAGGTTCCACTCGAGCAAGTCTCGCGCGGCGAACATGGCGCGCACGCCCTCTTCGTCCGTCATCCGCGCGCTCCACGTCGTGCCCTCGATGCGCTTGAGCACCAGTCGCGGCGAGCCGTCCGCGCCCGCGGTGAGGTCGTGCACCGGGACGATGTTCGGGTGCTCGAGGGTGCCCGTGATCTTCGCCTCGCGCACGAGGCGGACCACGGCCTCCGGCGTCTGCACGCGCGTCGTCTTGACGGCGACCTTGCGACCGAGCGACCGCTGCGTGGCCAGCGTCACGACGCCCATGCCCCCCTCGCCCAGCGTCTCTTCGATGTCGAGCGACGATTCGACCCCCGCGCGCAAGGCGGCGAGGCGCACCAGCTCCGCGTCGGGGTCGCCCGTGTCGGGTGGCAGGCGCAGCGTCGCCCGTGTGCCGCGGGTTCGCGGCGCGTCGCCTTCCTGCAGCGTGAAGATGCGCGCCTCGATCGTCTCGACGAGCTCGTCGCGCTGGGGCATCGGACGACATGCTACGGCACCGCGCTCCCCCTTGGTACGCCTCGCTGGCTCTGCCGTCTTGGGCACGCTCACGCGCGACCGTCGGCCGCGACGCCGCGAGGCGGTCTCCACGACGCGCGGCGTCGCACGCCGAGCCGAGCGATCGGGGCGGTGTCGAAGCTCGTCTCGTTTCCGATGACCGCCACGGCGAACTTCCGGCGTGGATAGATTCGCAGCTCGGAGCGGAAGCCGCCGCCGCCGCCGAGGTGGAACGCGTAGGGCTCGTCGCCGCCGTTGCCGAGGTGCCATCCGAGGCCGATGGGGAGAGGCGAACCGTCCACGGACGTGGTGGTCGTGAGCGCCATCTGCACCGTCTCCGCGCGCAAGATCGAGCGGCCGCCGAGCGTCCCGCCCGCGAGCATCGCCCGCCCCAGGAGGAGCATCTCGGAGGCCGTGCCCACGAGGCCGCCGTAGGGCGCGCCGTCGACCTCGAACGGGCGCAGCTCCGTGAAGCCGTCGAACGTCGGTCCGAAGAACTTCCGATCGAGCACGAAGCGCGCAGCCATCCCCATGAACGACAGCGAGCGCGAGTAGCCGCTCGCCATGTCCGCCGGTACGCCGAAGCCGGCGCGCGTGGCGCCGAGCGGCCCGAGGACGTGCTCGGTCACGTAGCTCTCGTAGGACTCGCCCGACACCTGCTCGATGACCTGTCCCAGGACCAGGTAGTTCAGGTTCGAGTATGCGAAGCGCGTCCCGGGCGGGAAGCGCACGTTCGAATGTCGGCCGAGCTCGCGCTCCGTCAGCTCGTCGAGCGTGGGGCCCCGCTCGCCGGCGAGGTGCACCCACGTCATCGGGATCGGGTTCGCGAGGCCCGAGGTGTGCGACAGCAGCTGCCGCACCGTGGGGACGCGCGGCGACTCGATGCGGAACGAGGGGACGTAGGTCGAGACCGCTTCGTCCAGCAGCACCTTGCCCGTCTCGACGAGCTGCAGCACGGCCGTGGCGGTGAAGAGCTTCGTCACCGAGAACCACGGATACGGTGTCTCCGGGGTGGCGTCTCGCCGGGGCGCAATCCGCGCGCTCCCGAGCGCGCGGGCGATGACCCGGCCATCGCCGGTCACACAGGCGACGGACACGCTCGGCGTCTTGCGGCGCGCTATCGCGCTGGAAAGCTTCGCGCGCAGCGCCTCATCCGTCGGGGCAACCGGAGCTCGTTGCACGCGATCGACGACGCAGGACTCGTGCCTGCGTCGCCCCTCTCGCAGCAGAGCTCCTGAAGCCGGCTACTTCCGGTGCTCCTTCTCGGCCTTGCGCTCGCCGTTGCGCTCGTGGACCTCCTCCCGGCGCTCCTGGCCGTGGTTCCGGTAGGCCGGACCGGAGGCCGCCGGCCGCCTGTACTCCCTACCGGATTCGACGACGCAGGCGGACATGGAGGCACCGAGGAAGGCGGCGATGAGGACGAACGACAATGAACGCATGAGGTTCTCTCCTTGAGGCGTCCGATCCTACGCGTGGCGCGCGCCAACGGCTAGGTGGGCACCGCTCGCACCTCTACGCCGCTTCACGTCGTGGTTCCTTTGCTGCCGTCCACCGTATGCTGTCGCGGTGAGCGACGCGCAGCGCTTCGAGGTGACGACCACCGTTCGGCGGCCGCGCACCGCGCTGATGCTCGGCGCGACGGCCCTGTTCGTGCTGCTCTTCGTCACGTCCCATCTCTTGCGCCACCAGTTCCCGGTCTTGGCGACGCTGACTCAGGCTCCGTGGTGGGTCATCGGCCCCGTCCTCGCGGCGATCCAGCGCAGGCCCAGGGTCGATCGAGCCGAGGTGCAGGCGTCAGCCGAAGGCCTCCGCGTGAACGGAAAGCTCCTGCCTCGCGAGAGGCTCCGGTCGGCCCTCCTGCGGCGCGAGGCCGGTCGACCGTTCGTGCTGCTGCGCGGAAAGAGAGCGGCGTTCACGAGCGTCGACGTGGCCGTCTCGAGCGACGACGAGGCCGACCGGCTGTGCGGCGCGCTGTCGCTCGACGCGAAGAGCACGACCGCGGAGTTCCGGCTCTCGCGGCAGGAGGTGCCGGTCCGGCTCGCGGTCGTCGGGCTCGCCGTCGCAATGATCGTCGGCTTCGCGGGGATGGTGGTCTTGGTTCCCAAGATCCTCCCGCTGGTCGCGCTGCTGGGTTTCGTGGCGCTCTTCGCCGTGGGGCTCCCGCTCCTTCTGGTGAGCCGCGGCGCGAAGCTCCGCGTGGGCGCCGACGGGATCGTCTTGAAGGAGGGGCTGAATCGCGCCGTCTTCCATCCGCACGACGAGATCGACGGCGTGAGCGCGAGCGGCAACACCGTGACCATCACGCGCAAGCACGGCAAGCCGATGCAGTTTCATCTCGGCGAGGTAAACAACAACAAGAAGCAGCGGGTGGACCTCGAGCTCCAGACGCAGTCGATCGCGTGGCGGCTCCAGAAGGCCCGCGAGGCGTACCAAGCGCTGGCCGGGAGCGCGCCGCAGGCCGCGGTGATGCTCGATCGCGGCGAGCGAACCGCCCTCGAGTGGCTGGAGCAACTCCGGCGCGTCGGCGAGGGTGCGACCGCGACGTTCCGCAGCGTCCAGCTCACCCGAGAGCAGCTCCTGCGCGTGGTCGAGAGCACCACGGCGGCCGCGAAAGAACGGCTCGCTGCCGCGGTGGCCCTCCGCGCAGGCCTCACCGAAGAGGAGAAGCCGCGACTGCGGGTCGCCGCCGAGCGCTGCGTGATGCCCGCGCTGGGCGAACGCCTGGTGCGCGTCGCGGATGCATCGTCGGACGAGGAGCTCGCCGCGGCGCTGGAAGAAGCGGACCGGCTCCACGGCGCGGAGCTCTAGGGCGAGGTAGAATCCTCGCCCATGCGCCTTCTGCCGTGGCTGGTCCTCGCCGCATGCTCGTCGTCGCCCGCGGCCTCTCCGCCCGACGGAGGCATCTCGGACTCGTCCGCCGACGGGACGACCGACGGGGCCCAGGCCGCCGACGCGGGCGACGCGGCGGCGCCACCGTGCACGACGCGCATCCAGTACGGCGCCGCGTGGATCCACGGCCCCAACCACCCCGACGACTTCGACGTCGCCGACGGACCGGTGAGCTGGGACGGCACTTGCACCGACGACGGGACGAGCTCGTACGCGACGCTCTCCAACGGTTGGAAGCCTTATTTCAGCGGCCACAGCGCGTGCATCATCGCGCTCGACGAGTCGGCCGGCTGCAGCGCACCCACGGCGTGCACGACGCGCGTCTCGTACGGCGCGGGATGGCTCCCGCCGGCCAATCACCCCGCGACCTACGACGACGTGGTGGGCCGCGTCTTCTCCGATGGCGTCTGCCACGGCGGGAGCTACGCCGATCTCTCCAACGGATGGCAGCCGCACTACGCTGGCGGCTCGTGCCCGCTCTCGTTCCGGTACGAGCAGTGCGGCGGCCTGTACACGAACCCGGTCATCCCCGGCGACTGCCCCGACCCCGGCGTGCTTCGCGACGGCTCGACCTACGTGCTCACGTGCACGTCGGGCAACGCGGCCGACGCGTTTCCCATCTACACCTCGCCGGATCTCGCGCACTGGTCTCCCGCGGGCCACGTCTTTCCGTCCGCCTCCCGCCCGAAGTGGGCGACGAGCGACTTCTGGGCACCGGAGATCCACAAGGTCGGCTCGCACTACGTCGCGTATTTCTCGGCGCGAAACACCGCCGACGGCAAGCTCAGCGTCGGCGCGGCGTCGGCGCCCAGCGCGACGGGCCCGTTCACCGACCTCGGCGCGCCGCTCATCCACGACCCGAACATGGGCCTCATCGACGCCAGCGAGATCACCGCGTCGAGTCAGATCCCCTACGTGCTCTGGAAAGAGGACGGCAACGCGGTCGGCAAGCCGACTCCCATCCACGCCCAGCAGCTCGCCCCGGACGGCCTGTCGCTCGTCGGCTCGCCCTCCACGCTCATCACGAACGACCAGGCCTGGGAGGGCGCCCTCGTCGAGGGCCCGTTCATGGTCGAGCGTAGCGGGACGTTCTACCTGTTCTACAGCGGCAACTCGTACGCGAGCACCGCCTACGCCATCGGCGTCGCGCGCGGCGCTTCGCCGACGGGACCGATGACGAAAGCCAGCGCGCCCATCCTCGTCACCGGAGGAGCGTGGGCTGGCCCCGGCCACTGCTCGGTGCTCGACACGCCGGCGGGCGACACCGCGATCGTCTACCACGCGTGGCCGAGCAACTGCGTGGGCGGCCAGGGATGCGGGCGCGCCACGCTGCTCGACGAGATCGCGTGGGACGGAAGCGGCTGGCCCTCCGTGCTGCTCGCCCCCTCGTCGACGACGCGTCCCCTGCCCTGACGCGTCCGCGTCACTGAACGGCGTAGAGGTGAACGGCGTACGGAGCGAACGTGTCGGTGAACGCGCCGCCGGCGACCGCGATCTGGCGCGCTTCGCCGAGGACGTCGGCCGAAGCCGCGCCTACCTTCGCCAGCGTGAACGTGCCCATGGTCTGCGCCGCGCCCATCGAGACGGCGAAGACGTAGAGCTTGCCGCCCTGCCGCTTGACGAGGATGTCGATGGGGACGCCCGTCGCGGAGGACGACACCGTGGCGGCGTTGACGATGGGCGGCGTGTTGAGCGCGGGCGCGAGGTCGTGGATCTGCTGGTTGATGACCGCGACCGCGGCCTTCATGGTCGCGTCGTCGAGCAGCGCGTGCTCGTCGAACGTCGGCGTGAACTGGTGCACGAAGTAGCCGATGCCCATCGCGCCGTGGATGATTGACATCCACACCTCCGCCTTCACCTGGTCGGGCGTCGGCTTGGGGTTGGACTGGTCGATGCGCGTGCACTCGATCCAGTCCCAGACGGGCTTCTGATCATCGACGGCCTGCATCAGCCGATCGACACCCTTGGCCGGCAGCGTGATGTCGAGCCCGTCGTTGATCGGATAGACGTCGAACGAGACGATGTCGGCGCCCTTGCAGTACTCGGGATAGTCCTGGGGCTGGTTCGAGCAGCTCCCGCGGCCGACCCACGCGTCGTTCGCCACACCCTGACCGAGGTTCAAGAACACCGGCCGCGTCGAGTCCGCAACGCGCATTGTCTGGTACAGGCTCTGGATCGTGGCCGGAGCGACGCACGGTCCGTAGCCGCCATCGACGGGTTGCGCGTTGTCGGGCTCGTCTTGCTGCGTCCACCCGGCGATGGTCTTGTCGGTCAGGTGCGCCAGGCCGACGGAGTTCTGATCGCAGAAGGCCGGCATCTTGGCGGTCGCGAGATCGGTGAGCATCTGGTCGGTGGGGCCCTGGTAGAGCCCGATGTACTGGTTGATGCCGATCGCCGCGTACGCAGTCGCCGAGCTCGGGCTCTGGAGCCACACGCTGATCGGGAAGAAGCTCGGGTCCGAGGGCGGGCCGTTGCCGAACTTCGCGTAGTACGCGGCGCCGCCGGCCCACGGGCCGAACTGGTCTCCGTTCGGGTTGGCGGCGTCGCTCGCGTCCAGCGCGGCGGCGTCGGAAGACCCGCCGTCCGCGGCGGACTGTGTGCTGCTGCAGCCCCACGGCGCGAGCGCGGCGAGGCAAACCAGGGTGCGCGCGCGGGTCATGCACCGAGGCGAGCAGCGCTCTGCCCGCGCGTCAAGCCGCAGGGTGCACCGGCGCTCGACCTCGAGGTCGGCGCACGACCGCCGCGGGGTACGTGACGTGCTTGCCGCGAATCGGCGTACCAGGTCCTCGTTCCCGCCGGCGCGCGCTCGGGCTCACCACGCGCTCTTTCTCATGGAACCGCGCACCACCACGAGAGCCAAGTGTGCGGCTCGGCGAATGCCGCTATTCTGCGCACCCAAGGTGACCCATGGCGCTCACGCTCTACACCGACGGTTTCTGCATCAGCCCGTACGCCTTCTCCGTCTTCGTCGCGCTCGAGGAGAAG
>DATIQP010000451.1:0-1873 GCA_035470765.1 Polyangiaceae bacterium
GGCGAAGTAGCGGTAGCAGTAGCCGCCGAGCAGCTTCACCGAGAACGTGTCGCGCTTGTCCTTGACGTGGTGGAGCTTGCCTTCGGCCGGCTTGACGTACTCGAGCAGGCCCGCCGGCTTGCCGCACTTGTCGACCAGCGCCGCGAAGTCCCCGGCGTGCTGGCCGGAGAACTGCACGTCCCTGTAGCAACCCTTCTCGGGGATCGTCGCCTTGGGGAAGGCGGACTTGGGCGTCCCCTTCTTCACGAGCGGAGGCATGTCGATGGCCACCGCCGACTCGCCCGGATCGTCGTAGGCCTCGGCCGGCGCCGCAGCGTTCGACGCCGCGGACGCGGAGGCGGTCGGCGCGGGGCCCGTGCTCGCGGCCACCGAGCCGCTGGTGACCGGCGCAGTGGCGGAGCTCTGGCTGCCGCCGCCGCCGCACGCGGCGAGCAGCAGGACGGATAGCGAGGCGAGCGGACGGTGCATGGGAGGACGAGCGTATGGGGCCCGGGGTGCGAGCGTCAACGTCGCGGTGTTGACGCGCCCGGGATGTCCTGCTTGTTTGGGCGGCGATGACTTTCCGCAAGGTCCTGATCTCGAACCGTGGGGAAATCGCGCGGCGCGTGATGCGCACGTGCAAGCGCCTCGGCATCGCCACCGTCGCCGTCTACTCCGAGGCGGACGCGCAGAGCCCGCACGTCGCCGACGCCGACGAGGCCGTCCTCATCGGCCCATCCCCCGCGAAAGACTCCTACTTGAACATCCCCGCCGTCATCGCCGCGGTGAAGAAGACGGGCGCGGACGCGGTGCACCCGGGCTACGGGTTCTTGAGCGAGAAGCCCGCCTTCGCGAGCGCGGTCGCCGAGGCCGGCGCCGTCTTCGTGGGGCCGCCGCCCCAGGTGCTCGACGCGTTCGGCGACAAGATGAAGGCGCGGCACGTCGCGCTCGCTGCCGAGACGTCGCCCGTGCCGGGCACCGACCAGCCCCTCCCCATCGACACCCCCGAGCAGCTCGAGGAGGCGCGGGCGCTCGCCCTTCACGTCGGGTTGCCCATCGTCGTCAAGGCGGTCGGCGGCGGCGGTGGCATCGGCATGCAGATCGTCCGCGACATCGCCCAGCTCGATCGCGCACTCAAGAGCTGCTCGGACCGCGGCAAGGCTTCCTTCGCCGACGCGCGCGTCTACATGGAGCGCTACATGACGGAGCCTCGGCACATCGAGGTCCAGATCTTCGCGGACACCCACGGCAACTTCTACGCGCTCGGCGAGCGCGAGTGCAGCGTCCAGCGCCGGCACCAGAAGATCATCGAGGAGACCCCGTCCGCGGCCCCCTTCTTCGCGGGCGAGGCCGGTGAGCGGCGGCGCCGGCGCCTGCACGAGGCCGCGCTGCGCGTGGTGCGCAAGGCGGGCTACGTCGGCGCGGGGACGTGCGAGTTCATCGCCAACGCCGAGGGAGAGCTCTACTTCCTCGAGGTCAACGCCCGCCTTCAGGTCGAGCACCCGGTGACGGAGATGGTGACCGGCCTCGATCTGGTGGAGCTGCAGCTACGCGTCGCCGCCGGGGAGAAGCTCCCCGACCTCTCCTCGGTGACGCCGCGCGGTCACGCCATCGAGGCCCGGGTCTACGCCGAGGACCCGAGCAAGGGCTTCATCCCGAAGCCAGGCCCGATCGAGAAGCTGGAGTGGGTGGGTGGCGCCGGCGAGGTGCAGTCGGACCGGCTGCGCATCGAGTCGGGCGTGCGCGCGGGAAACGTGGTGACGCCGTTCTACGACCCGATGGTCGCGAAGGTGGTCGCGTGGGGAGAGACGCGGGACCGCGCGATCGCCGAGCTGGATGGGGCGCTCGCGGGGACCACCCTCGCGCCGCTCGTGACCAACGTGGCGTTCGTGCG
>DATIQP010000452.1:0-8788 GCA_035470765.1 Polyangiaceae bacterium
GACGAAAACGTGAACCGTCGATCGTCGCGCAGCGACGGCGACGAAAACGTGGACCGTCGATCGTCGCGCAGCGACGGCGACGAAAACGTGGAACTAGTCGCGGAACAAGAGGATCGTCAGCTCCACGAAGCGGGCCTCCTCCTCGTCGCTGCGCCCGGCGCCGGCGGCTTCGAGGGCGCGCTGCTCGGCGTCGGCGGCGGTGAAGGCGGCGGCGTCGAGCGGCTGCTGGCCCTTCTGCGCGAAGTAGGCGAAGGTCTCGCGGTAGCTGAGATAGCGCTTGTGCACCTCGGGATCCATGCCGCCACCATGGCCCGGGGGTCGGGGCGCCGCAAGGGCGACGTCCTGGTGTAGGATGCGCGCGCCGTGCGTGGGCTGGCGCTTATCTTGGCGATCTCGATGGCTCTCGCCGTGGCCACGCTGTCGGCGATCGCCGCGGCCCAGCAGGGCGCGGTCCCGCCGCGAATCAAGGAGGAGGCGGAGGCCGTCTACCCCGACGCGGCACGTGGGCTCGAGCGGGATGTGCTGCTCGTCGTCACCATCGACGCGGAGGGCCGCGTGACGGACGCGCAGCTCGCCGAGCCGACCGGGGACGCGCTCGACGACGTCGCGCTCGACATGGTCCGCCGCTACGAGTTTTTCCCCGCGACGAGGGACGGCAAGCCCATCAAGAGCCGCATCAAGATGAAGCTGTCGCTCCACGGCCCGCCGCGAGAACGGCTCGACGCTGGCGCGGGCGAGTCGGACGCGGCCGCGCCCGCCGACGCGGGAGCGACGCAGACCGCGAGGGTCGACGCTTCGGCCGACGCCGGCGCACCCCCGCCGCCCGTGCCCGAGGTCGAGGATGTCCACGTGCGCGGAGAGCGAACGCACGAGAGCCCGACGGTGCGAACGCTCGACCGCACGGAGATCGAGAGCATGCCCGGGGGTGCAGGCGACGCGCTGCGGCCCATCGAGTCGCTGCCGGGCGTCTCGCGCGCCCCCGCGTTCAGCGGCCTCATCATCCTGCGCGGCAGCGCGCCGCAGGACTCGCAGGTGTTCATCGATCGCGCCGCCGTGCCGCTCGCGTTCCACTTCGGCGGCCTCGCCGCGGTGGTGCCGACGGAGCTCATCGACCACGTCGACGTCTACCCCGGCAACTACGACGTGCAGTACGGGCGCGGCAACGGCGGCATCGTCGACATCGGGCTTCGCTCGCCGGCGCGCGACCGCATCCACGCGGTCGCCAAGTTCGATCTCATCGACGGCAGCGCCCTGGCCGAGGGCCCGATCTTCGACGACAAGACGCGCTTCCTCGTCGCCGCGCGGCGCAGCTGGATCGAGGCGTATTTCCCCTGGGTCGCGCAGGAGCTCTCGCTCGGCGTCACCGCGTCGCCCGTCTATTACGACTACCAGGCCATGCTCGAGCGCGACCTCGGCAAGCGCACCACGCTCCGGCTGACGTTCCTCGGATCCAACGACAGCGTGAACGTGTATCTGCCGCCGTCGCAGTCGAGCGACCCGGCGTTCTCCGGCCAGATCCAGAACCAGACGGACTTCTGGCGCCTGCAGCTGCAGGCCGACGCGAAGCTCAAGGGTGGGGCGAAGCTCTTCTCCCAGCTCTCGGTCGGTCAGGACCACCTCTTTCTCAACCTCGGCTCGACGCTGAACGCCGACAGCACGGCGACGCGCGTGCAAGGCCGCGCGCAGGGCGAGCTGCCGATCTCGAAGGCGGTGCGCCTGATCGGCGGGCTCGATCTCGAGGGAGGGCAGTGGGACTACACTTTGAAGTTCCCGGCCATCCCCTCGGAGGCTTCGCCCGACACCGGACCGCTGTTCGGCCAGAAGAAGCTCACGAGCGTGCGGAGCCTGGGATACTTCGATCCCGCGGCGTTCGCGAACCTGGAGGTCTTCCCGGTCAAGCGCCTGCGCGTCCTCGTGGGAGGGCGCGTGGACACCTTCGGGGCGACCGAGGGGGTGTACGTTCAGCCCCGCATGAACTTGCGCTACGTGCTGCGCGACGGCGACGACAAGACCACGCTCAAGGCCGCGCTCGGGCTGTACGCGCAGCCGCCGCAGGTCAACGAGACGGATCCGATCTTCGGCACGCCGGGCCTGCGCGCCAACCAGGCGACGCAGGTCTCCGTCGGCATCGAGCAGGAGGCGCTGCGCCACCTCGAGATCTCGGTGGAGCCCTTCTACAAGCGCCTGTTCGACCTCGTCACGCAGCGGCCCGACGCGTCGCAGCCGAGCGGCTTCCGCTACGACAACGAGGGCACCGGCTTCGCGTACGGCGCCGAGTTCCTGATCAAGTACAAGCCGGACCGGCACTTCAGCGGCTGGATCGCGTACACGATCTCGCGCAGCGAGCGGCGCGATCTGCCGGAGCTGCCGCTGCGGCTGTTCGAGTACGACCAGACGCACGTGCTCTCGGCGCTCGGTACGTACCGGTTCGGCACCGGCTGGTCCGTTGGCGCGCGGGTGCGCTACGTCACCGGCAACCCGTACACGCCCATCCTGGGAGGCTATTTCGACGCCGACGCGGGCGACTACGGTCCCGTGGACAAGCTGCCGGTCTATTCGGGTAGGCTTCCGGCGTTCTTCAGCATGGACGTTCGCGTCGAGAAGCAGTGGCGGCTCTTCAAGGACTCGACGCTCCAGGTCTACCTCGACGTCCTCAACGCGACCAACAACCGCAACGTCGAGAGCTTCACCTACCAGTACGACTACCAGGTGCACGCGACCGCGGCGGGCCTGCCCATCCTGCCGGCGCTCGGAGCGAGGCTGACGCTATGAAGCCGAGCAACGCGAAAGCGAATGTCGGCGTGCTACCTGCACGCCGACGGAAGCCGAGCAACGCGAAAGCGAATGTCGGCGTGCTACCTGCACGCCGACGGAGGCGCGCGCTCCTCGCCCTTCTGCTCGGCTCGCTCGCGTGCGAGGCGAGCGGCTTCGAGACCGAGAGCGTCGTGGACACGCTCCGCGTCCTCGCGATAGAGGCCGATCTGCCCATCGCGGTGCCCGGCGAGACCGTGCACCTGTCGACGCTCTGGGCCGACCCGCTCGGCAACGGCCGCCCGATCTCCTGGGCGTGGGGAGTGTGCGTGAACCCCGGCGCGACGCAGATCCCGGCCTGCGCGGCGCAGCTGCGCTCGCTCTCGTTCGGCGGCGATGCGTTCGACGTGACCGTTCCGGCGGATGCACTCGACGGGCTCCCGCCGAGCGCGCCCATCGGTGAGGTGGGCGTCGTGTTCGCGGCCTGCGCGGGGACGCTCACCCTCGTGCCCAACGCGACCGGCGCGCCCGTGAGCTGCACCGACGCCAAGGGGAACGCTGTCGGCCGCGATGGCTTCGTCTGGGGAGGGCGGCGGATCATCGTGGTGCAGGGCTTCCGGAACCAGAACCCGACCCTGACGAAGATCTTCTTCGACGGGGTCGAGTGGTCGCCGAGCTACGAGCCGCCCATCGCGCCGTGCGCGGCCAAGAACGTCGAGGGCTGCCCTGTCGACACGCAGCACGTCATCACCTATCAGATGACCCAAGACAGCCAGGAGACCTACGGGGCGGGCCTCGTCGAGGACGTAGTCGGTTGGTTCTACGTGTCGCAGGGCTCGCTCGCCGACGCCTACCTTCGCCCGGACACGTCGACGAGCATCCCCACGTTCCAGACCGAGTACGCGCCCACGCTCTCGGACACCGCGCACCCCGTGCAGATGTGGTTCGTCTTGCGCGACGACCGCGGCGGCGTGACGTTCGCCCAGAGGCGGCTCTCGTGGCGATGAACGTGCTCCTGCGGGTGGTGTCGGCGAAGAAGAGCTACGGGCCAATCGAGGCCCTGCGCGGCGCCAGCCTGGAGCTGTGCGAGGGCCAGGTCCACGCGATCGTCGGCGAGAACGGAGCCGGCAAGAGCACGCTCTTGTCGATCGCGGCCGGTCTCGTCGTGGCGGACGCCGGTCACGTGGAGATCGACGGTAGGGTTCTCTCGCCGTGCACGCCCCACGCGGCGATCGCGCGCGGAGTCGGCATGGTGCAGCAGCACTTCCGGCTGATCGACGCGCTCACCGTCGTAGAGAACGTGATGCTCGGGGTCGAGCCCACGCGCGGCGCGCTCGGCTCGCTCGACGAAGGTGCGGCGAGGGCGAAGCTGAAGCGCGTGCTCGACGACCTCGGCGCCACGCTGCCGATGTCCGCGACGGTCTCGCAGCTCGGCGTGGGCGAACGGCAGCGCCTCGAGATCGCCCGCGTCCTGTATCGCGACGCGCGCATCCTGATCCTGGACGAACCGACGGCCGTCCTCACGCCCCAGGAGGCCTCCGCGCTCTTCCGCACGCTCCGTCGCCTCGCTTCGGGAGGGCGCGCGGTCGCCGTCGTCACGCACAAGCTCGACGAGGTCCTCGAGTTCGCGGACGTCGCGACGGTGCTCCGCCGCGGCCGGGTGGTGGTGACGCGCCCCGTCGCCGGTGAGGATCGCGCGACGCTGACGCGGTCGCTCACCCAGGACATCATGGGCGACGCAGTGCCGCGGCCAGCCGCGCTCCGGGAACCGCGCGACGAGAAGGTCGAGCCGCTGCTGAAGATCGAGGGCCTCAAGACGGACGGGAAGCTCCGCGGCGTACGGCTCGAGGTGCGCCCGGGCGAGATCGTCGGCATCGCGGGGGTCGAGGGCAACGGGCAGCGCGAGCTGGTGGACGTGCTCGCCGGGCTTTCGGAGGCCTCCAGCGGCTCGGTGCGCGCGCGCGCACCCGTGTGGGTCGTCCACGAGGATCGGCACGAGCGGGGCCTCGTGCTGGGCGCCAGCATCGCCGACAACGCCGTGCTCGGCGAGTTGTCGCGCTTCGCGCGTGGGCTGATCGACGTGAGCGCGCTTCGCGAGGAGGCCCAGCGCCGCGTCGATTCCGGCGGCGTGTCCCCGCCCGAGATCGATCTGCCCGCCGACGCGCTCTCCGGCGGCAACCAGCAGAAGCTGGTCGTGGCGCGCGCGATCGCGAGGGGCGGCGAGAAGCGCATCCTCGTGCTGGCCCAGCCCACGCGGGGCGTCGACATGGGCGCGGCGCAGGCGATCCACGAGCGGATCGCCGAGGCGGCGCGCGAAGGGGCGGCGGTGCTCGTCGTCAGCGCCGACCTCGACGAGCTGCGCGCGCTCTCCGATCGCATCCTCGTGATGTCGCGCGGGCGCATCGTGGGCGACGCGCGGCGCGGGGCGGGCGGCGCGTGGGACGATGCAGCGAGCAACGAGAAGCTGGGCGAGCGCATGCTCGCCGCGGAGCTCGCATGACGCGGTCCCCGCGCGCCCGCTTCCGGTTCGTCGACGTGGAGGCGGACCTCTGGACCGGCGTCATCGGCGTCGCGGCCGCGTACCTCGCGTTCTGCGCGCTCGTGTGGGCCTACGGCGAGTCGCCGCGCGCGATGGGCGCCCTCGTGCTCGAGGGGACGTGGGCCAGCCCTTACGGCATCGGTCAGGTCCTCTTCAAGGCGACGCCTCTGCTCTTCACCGGGCTCGCGGTCCACGTCGCGCTGCGGGTTGGTCTGTTCAACGTCGGCGCTGAAGGGCAGGTCGCCGTGGCCGGTCTCGCCGTCGGCGCGGTCGGCGCCGCCTTGCCCGCGCACACCCCCGCGCTCCTTGCGCTGCCGTTGCTCATCGTGGTCGCTGCGCTCGCCGGAGCCGCGTGGGCTGCTCCGGCGGGAGCGCTGCGCGCGGTCGTGGGCGCGCACGAGGTCATCGCGACCATCCTGCTCAACCGGGTGGCGGAGGCCCTCGTGGGTCTGCTGCTCGGCCTCGGGCTCGCGCAGAAGGGAACGGTACGCACCAGCGAGGTCGTCGCGGGCGGGCGCCTCTCGCGCCTCGACCGGTGGGCCCCTGCGTTCTCCGGGAGCGCCGCGAGCACCGCGATCGTCTTCGCGCTCGTGCTGCTGGCGGCCGTGCTCTGGATCCTGCCCCGCACGCGCGCGGGCCGGGAGGGCGAGCTCGTGGCGCAGAACGCCGAGGCATGCCGCGCCGAGGGCATCCCCGTGCGCTGGCGCCGCGCCCAGGCGATGCTCGTGTCCGGCGGCATCGCCGGGCTCGCGAGCCTCGGCACGGTGCTCGGATACAAGGGCTACTTCGAGCAAGGGCTCGGCGCGGGCGCCGGCTTCACCGGGCTCGCGGTGGCGATCCTCGGCCGCGGGCGCTGGTTCAGCATCGTCTTCGCCGCGCTGCTCTTCGGGACGCTCGCGCAGGGCGGGCTCGCCATCAACGCCTACGTCCCCGCCGAGGCGATGGAGGTCATCGTCGGCGTGGTCATCGTGGCGGTGGGGCTCGGCGACGCGAGCTTGCGGCGCTGGCTGACCGAGCAGCTCCGCGCGGTGGTCGTGCGTCGAGGTGCGGCTTGAGCGCGCCCACTGCCGCACGCTCGAGCCGCAGGCGAGAGTTCGGAGTGGAACGATGATCGCCTCGATCGCGTCGCTGACGATGCTCGCGCAGACGCTCCGCACCGCCGCGCCGTACGTTCTCGCGTCGCAGGGCGGAGCGTGGAGTGAGCGCTCCGGGGTCATCAACGTGGCGCTCGAGGGAATGATGCTCGCCGGAGGGCTCGCGAGCGTGGCCGTCGCGCACGGTCACGGCGCGCTGGCCGGCGCGCTCGCCGCTCTGGCCACGGGCGCGGCGATCGGCGTGTTGCACGCGACGATCACCGAGCGAGGGCGCATCGACGCCATCGTCAGCGGCGTCGCCATCAACATCGCGGCCGCCGGCGCGACGCGCGTCATCCTGCGCGCTTTGTACCAATCGAGCTCGAACTCGCCGTCCATCGAAGGCTTCCGCAGCCACGTCGCGGGCTCGGGTGGGGCCGCCATGCTCGCTCGCGTCGCGTCCGATCCGATGTTTCTGGCCACGATCGTGGCGGTCGCCGCGACCGTCTGGGTGCTGCGCTCCACAAAGCTAGGCCTGAGGGTGCGCGCGTCGGGCGAGGGGCCCGTCGCTGCGGGCGCGGCCGGCGTCCCGGTGATCATGACGCGCACCGTCGCCGTGGCCATCGGTGGCGCGCTCGCCGGCCTGGGCGGCGCCGCGCTCGCATTCGACCAGCACCAGTTCCAGTCCGGCATGAGCGGCGGTCGCGGCTTCATCGCGCTCGCCGCGGTCGTGCTCAGCGGCTGGAGGGCTGGGCGCGCCGCGGCGCTCTGCGTCCTCTTCGCCGCCCTCGACGCGCTCCAGGTCGTCCTGCAGGGCCAGGCCCGCTCGCTGCAGGACCTCGTCCAGATGCTCCCGTTCGTCGCCGCCCTCGCAGCTCTCGCGCTCTTCTCGCGGGGCCGCGGCCGCCTCTGGGGTGGGCCCCCGCCTGCGGGGCTGGGGACTCCCCCGTAAAGACGAAGGTGGAGTGTTCACTTTCCACCTTCGTCTCAGCCCGTTGTAACTTGGTCTCGATGCGTGACCTCTCGACCGCCGCGAAGGCGATGCGCGCGGGTGTCTTCGCCGAGCTCGAGCAGGCGATCGCGGCGCGTCGCGCGGCCGGGGGGGACATCGTCGGCCTGCACATCGGCGACACACACCTTGCGCCGCCGCCGCTGGCCCGGCTCGAACGGGCGATCGAGGGCGCGTCCGACGCGAGCCTCTACGCCTACGGGGCGACGGCCGGCATGCCCGAGCTGCGCGACGCGATCGCGGCGCACCTGCGCCAGCGCGAGCGTGCCATGCCTGACGCCGAGGGAGCGAGCCACGTCCTGGTCGGCGTCGGTGCGACCCATGCTCTGTCGTGCGTCGCGCGCGTCATCCTCGAGCCTGGCGACGAGGTCCTGCTCGCGACGCCCTACTGGCCGCTCGCCCACGGCATCATCGCGCAGACGGGCGCTCGGCCCGTCGAGGTCGCGCTCTCGTCGGTGCTCTACCGCGAGCCTGAGCGCGACGCCGCCGAGCTGCTCGCCGCCGCCGCGACCCCGCGCACGCGCGCGCTCTACGTCATCTCGCCGAACAACCCCGACGGCAAGGTCCTCGCCCGGCGTCACCTGGAACAGATTGCCCGCTTCGCGGCCGAGCGCGACCTGTGGGTGCTGTCCGATGAAGTGTATGTAGACTACACGTATGGTCGCCGCGCCGAGAGCCTCGCGCGGCTCCCCGAGATGGCCGAGCGCACGCTGACGGCGTTCTCGTTCTCGAAGAGCCATGCGCTCGCGGGAGCGCGCGTCGGCTACGTGGTCGGCCCGGCGCCGGTGATCGCGGCCGCGCGGAAGGTCTCGGTGCACTCGGCCTTCAACGTGCCCGTCGCCATGCAGCGCGTGGCCATGGCGGCGCTGGCGTCCGGCGACGCATGGGTCGAGGCGGCTTGCGGGACCTACCAGCGCGCGCGGGACGAAGCCGCGGGCGCGCTGGCGGGAGCGCCCGTCGAGTTCGCGTTGCCCGAGGGCGGGGTGTACCTCTTCCTCGATTTTGCCGAGCTGCTCGGCGGGCGCCCGCTCAAGGTCCTGCTCGAGCGCGCGATCGCACACGGCGTCTTGCTCGCGCCGGGCGAGTCTTGTGGCGCGGCGCACGCGGCCTCGGCCCGGCTCTGCTTCACGAGCGAACCGCTGCCGCGCGTGCTCGAGGGCATCGCGCGACTGCGCGAAGCCATGCGGGAGCTGTGAGTCATCCCCTCGCGATGGGGACGCCGTCGCGCAGGACCAGCCGCGCGCGCGGCGTTCCCCACGGCTGAACGAGCGCGATCTCGTGGGGCAGATCCCACAGCACGAGATCGGCGGGCGCGCCGACGCGGAGCACGCCGCCGTCGGGCAGATCGAGCGAATCGCCGGCGTGGCGCGTCGCCCCGAGCAGCGCCTCCTCGGGCGTGAGGCCGAAGGCGCGCAC
>DATIQP010000453.1:0-2784 GCA_035470765.1 Polyangiaceae bacterium
GCGATCGGGATGTGGATCGAGCGCCCGGCGGCGGTCGAGAAGTACATCGAGAAGGTGGAGAGCGCGAGGCCGGCGAGGCTCGGATCCTTGAGGTTCGCGGTGACGGCGCTCGTGAACTTCTTCTCGTGAATGAGCTGGCGCGGGGTCGTCTTGATGTTGTTCACCGCGCTGACGATCTTGGCGAAGCTCGCGTTGCGCTCGGCGTACGTGCTCCCCGCGAGGAACTTCGACTGCCACGAGCCGTGCTTGTAGAGCTCGCAGCCGTGCAAGAACGCGCTCATCTGCGACGAGTGCATGACGACGTACGACTCGCGATCCTGCTGCGCGAGCGGGATGAGCTGCTCGGCGAGCAGCGAGCGATACGGGCGGTCGCCCGGGAACGAGAGCGTGAGGGCGGGCTTGGCGGCCGTGTCGCGCTGCAGGTGGATCGGCTGGCCGTCGAGCGTGCCGTCGATGGTGTCGTCGTTGACGCCGTAGCCGTTGGCCAGCACCGTCATCGTGCCGCCGGGCGCGGTGAGCGTGTCGCCGCTGCGCGTGAGCGAGTAGGCGCCGTCCTGCAGGTGGAAGCGCACGCCGACGGCCGGCCACGACTCGATCACGGAGTCCTGCGGGAGCTTCATCCCGCCGTAGGTCGTGACCCAGAGGCCGTTGAGGTTGTCGTCGTTGACGCTGCTGAGGTCTTGCGAGCCGCTGTCTTGCGCTGCGTCGCCGCAACGAACGAGGGCTGCCAGCAGGGGGAGAAGGAGGAGGGGGCGAAGTTTCACGGGTCTTGCTACGCCCCGCGTGGGCCACTTCTCCCCACACCTGGGACATTCTTCGTCAGAGGCCTCGCCGAGGCTCCGTTTCGCTCGACGCCTCACCGGCGCTGGCGCGTGTCGCACTTCGAGACGATGGCCTGCCGGTACGTGCCGAGCTCGTCGCGCCAGAACTCGTCGCGGAAGGGCCAGAGGACGTGCTCGGGATCGGCTCGCACGACGTGGTCCGACGACGCGCTCGGGGAGCCCTGCGCGCCGCCGGGGCCGAGCTGCCTCGAGATCTCGACGAGGATGCGCGACGCCGAGCGCAGTTGTTCGCCCAGCTCGTCGAGGCTGCGCTGGTAGCGATCGCGCGCGAGCGTGGCCGCGTTGCGGAGGGCGATCTCGCGCGACAGCTCGAGGGTGTCCTCGACGTCGGAGCCGAGCGGCGAGTCGCGGAAGGCCGGGTCCATCCTCGCGAAGCGCGCGGACTCACCCTCGAGCGCCTCGACGTACTGGAGGTTGCGGAGCAGCTGCCTGTCCGAGAACGCTCGCCGCACGATGGGCTCGATCTCCCTGGGCAGCTCGGCCTCGTGCGTGCCTCGTTCGCGATCGCGCTCGACCTGCTGGAGGAAGCGGAAAAACGGCTCCTGGCGATCGTCGCCGGCGAAGCGGCCGAGCACGCGCGCGAGCTCGGCGTAGACGGGCTGGTACTTGCGTTCCATGCCCGTCACGATGACCGCCGCGTCCTCGAACTGGCACTGGGTGAGATAGATGACCGCCCGCAGCACCTCCGCCTCGGGGTAGTACGCGTCGGGAAAGTACGGGGCGCTCAGGGTGTGGATGTTGCCGAGCGCGCGGCTGTAGTCGCCGGCCATGAAGTACGCCCACGACTGCTCGAACGTGGCGTCGAGCCAGTACTCGCTCGATGCGTCGACCGCGCCCCACTCCCGCACGGCCGCTCCGAGCGCCCGCGCGTCGATCGTCGTCTCGCCGCGCGCGTCGAGCCGGATGCTCTCCGAGTAGCTGAGGCGCGCCATCGAGAGCCGCGCGAGGTCGCGCATGCGCGCGGCGTCCTCGAGGTCCGGGCCGGCGTCGAGGATGCCCCGGAACGCGCGCTCCGCGGGCGCGCTCCGCCGCAGCTGCAGGTTGGAGATGCCTCCGAAGAACTGGCTCGGCGCCCAGTATTTGGAGCCGCGCGCAACGAGGGCGAACGAGTCGAGCGCGCGCTCGTACTGCCGGTTGCGGTACTCGTAGCGGCCGAGCAGGTACTCGAGGTGCGCGTAGAGGTCGCGCTGGCCGGCGAGCCGCGCGATCTGCGCGTGCGTGTACTTGCCGACACGCTCGATCACGTCGGCCGGCTCGGGCAGATCGGTCGCGAGCTTCGCGAGCCACGGGAGCGTGGCGTCGAACTCGAGGTGGTTGGGCTGGTCCGAGATCTCGCTGAACACGGCGTAGGAGGCCTGCAAGAGCCCGAGGTGGTAGAGCGCGATCGCGAGGCGGAACTGCGCGCGCTGCGCGTCGGTAGGCGAGGTCCGGCGCACGGCGTCGAGCGCGAGCGCGGCCTTCTGCCACTCGCCGTCGTAAAACCACCGGTCCGCCGCCGCCATCGGCGTCGCTGGCGGGGTCGGAGGCCGGACGAGCGACGCACCGGTGGTGTCGACCTCGACGTGGTCGCCGGCCGCCCTCGCCGACCCCGCGGCGAGGTCGACGGCGAGCCACAGCAAGGGGTACACGAAGGCCCGCATCCTCCTCGTCCTTCTCCGCTTTGACGTCATACGGCCGACAAGGTTTGGCCCTTCCCGTGCCCAATCCGCGCTCGGACTGAGCCGGGCGCCGGGAGCGTTCTATGCTCCGAACATGCGCCTCCGCACGCTCTCCGTCCTTTTGCTGACTGCGTCCTGCGGATCACGCCCGGCCGCGACGACTTCCCGGGGGCCCGACGCGGCGCCGGCCGTCAGCCCGGCGTGTCAGTTGGCGCGGGAAGCAAGGAGCAAGGCCGCGGCGCTCGACCGTGACGGCCACGAGATCCTGGCGCTCGCGAAGCTCG
>DATIQP010000454.1:0-5866 GCA_035470765.1 Polyangiaceae bacterium
GGCCGGAACGCCCCGCCGCGCGGGTGCAGCTCATCGTGGTGCTGCTGCTTCTCCTCGTGCTCGTGGTCGTGCCCCTGTACTTGTGGCGGCGCCCGCGGGCGGCGAGCGAAGAGGCGGACGCAGCCGTGGCGACGGCATCCGCGCTCCCCGCGCTCGCCGCGGCGCCCGTCGTGGCCGCCGGCGCCGATCCCGACGCCGGGGTGCGCAGCAAGGATGGCGTCACGCTCGGCGAGACCAAGGTCGCCAGCTGCCACGATCCGGGACCGAGGCGCACGCCCGCGGCCGAGTGCGATCGGCTCGCGGGATTCGAGGGCGCGTTCGCGAAGGCCATCCTGGACAACGCCGCGTGCCTGCCGCCCAACACCGCGGCGGGTGCGATCACGTACGTGGCCGACGTGAGCTACGGCCGGAGGCACAACCCCGTCCGCGTCACGTACGCGCACGAGGCGACCAGCGTTCCGACCAAGGCCGCGGCCGCGTGCGCGGTCGACGTGAGGAAGGCGCTCTCGAACGTGGCGCTCGACGCGAAGCATGCCCACGCGCGCTATCAGATCGAGGTCGCGGCGAGCTACGCGGGCGGCGCCGGCAAATGACAGACGTCTCCCTCGGCGGCGCTCGGGCCGGCGGTGGCTGCAACTCGGGTGGCGACCGCTCGCGCGATTTCGGCGCGTTCGGCCTCGAGCGCGCTTGCCTCTTGCGTTTCGCCCGCACCAGGTCAAAATTCTCCGCATGAAGTCGCTCGTTGCCTTCCTGGCCGCCACGCTCGTCGCTCCCGCCGCGCTCGCTTGCCCTGGCTCCCACGCTTGCGGCACCTGCGGCGGCGGCTTCGGCTTCGGCTTCGGCAGCTACGTCTCCGCCGTCAGCGTCGGCCTGCTCATCGGTGTCGGCTCGGTGGCTCTGGAAAACTTGATTCGTCAGCGCCGCCACTGAGATCCGCGCAGCGTGTGCTAAAAGAGCGTGGCCGATGCGTCGCCGCCACCTCACCATCCTGGACGACAGCGCGTCCGTGTCCCGCAGCGAGGACCTGGACGACCACTTCCACGACGAGTGCGGCGTCTTCGGGATCTACGGCCACGGGGAGGCGAGCAACCTGACCTACCTCGGGCTGCACGCGCTGCAGCACCGCGGACAGGAGTCGGCGGGCATCGTCTCCACCGACGGCGAGCAGCTGTACGTGCACCGCGCGATGGGCCTCGTGCAGGACATCTTCAGCGAGCAGCAGCTCCAGAAGCTCCCCGGCCGCCTCGCCATCGGCCACGTGCGCTACTCCACCGCGGGCGGCTCGCACATCAAGAACGCCCAACCCTTCGCGGTCGACTACGCGAAGGGCTCCATCGCGGTCTGCCACAACGGCAACTTCACCAACGAGGCCGATCTGCGCGAGGAGCTCGAGCAGCGCGGCTCGATCTTCCAGTCGTCGTCCGACACCGAGGTGCTGGTGCACCTGGTGGCGATGAGCCATCAGGTCGGCTTCGAGGACCGCGTCGTCGACGCGCTCGCACGCGTGGAGGGCGCCTACTCGCTGCTCTTCTTGAACGAGGACACCATGATCGCCGTGCGCGATCCGCGCGGCATCCGCCCGCTGTGCCTCGGTATCCTCCCCGGCAACAAGGACGCGCACGTCGTCGCGAGCGAGCCGACGGCGTTCGATCTCATCGGCGCCGAGTACGTGCGCGACATCGAGCCGGGCGAGATGCTGGTCATCGACGCCGCGGGCGTGCGGTCGGTCCCCCTGCCGGTGAAGGCCGAGCCGCGCATGTGCGTCTTCGAGTACGTGTACTTTGCACGACCGGATTCGCACCTCGGCGGGCGCAGCGTCTACGAGGTGCGCAAGGCGCTCGGCGAGAGGCTCGCGGTGGAGCACGGCATCGACGCCGACGTGGTCATCCCGGTGCCCGACTCGGGCGTGCCTGCGGCGATCGGCTACGCCGCCGCACGCAAGATCCCGTTCGAGATGGGCCTCATCCGCTCGCACTACGTCGGGCGCACCTTCATCGAGCCTCAGCAGTCCATCCGCCACTTCGGCGTGCGCCTGAAGCTCAACCCCGTCGAGCCCGTGCTGCGCGGCAAGCGCGTCGTCGTCATCGACGACTCGATCGTGCGCGGCACGACGTCGCGCAAGATCGTCAAGATGGTGCGCGACGCCGGCGCCCGCGAGGTGCACCTGCGCATCTCGTCGCCGCCCACGCAGTGGCCTTGCTACTACGGCATCGACACGCCCACGCGGCGGGAGCTCATCGCCTCGAGCCACACCCCCGCCGAGATCGCGCGCTACGTCACCGCCGACACGCTCGGCTACCTCTCGCTGGAGGGCATGCTCGGCGCGGTCGCGGGCGAGGGCGGGGACCCGACGGGCTACTGCCACGCGTGCTTCTCGGGCCAGTACAGCATCGCCTTCAAGGGCAACGCGAACCACAAGCGGCAGATGCGCCTCGTGGGCGTCTAGGCCGCCTCGTCCCCCGTCCGCTACTTGCAGGTCGCCGGGTCGGTGATCGTGCACGTGCCGTTGTTGCACGTGGCAGGGGGCACGCAGCGCGGGCCCTTGGTGTTGTCGCAAGGGGCGCCGTCGGCTGCGGCGGCGAGGCACGTGCCCAGGGTGCTCTGGGCGGCGAGGACGCAGAACCCGCTGTCGGAGCACTCGGTGAGATCGCCCGTCGTCGTGTCGTAGCCGCACGGCTGGCCCGACCCTGCGAACTTGATCTCTACGCAGCGCGTGCCGCGCGGCGTGCACCAGTACCCGGCGGCGCTGTCGCAGCCCTGGGTCGCCGGATCGCAGGCCGAGCCCGCGGCGAGCGGAGCCGCGCACTTCTTGGCGCCGGTCGCCCCCGCGCAGACCAGGCCGGCCTGGCACGGCGTGTTGGTGCAGTCCGCCCCCGACGCCGCGGGCGCGACGCATCGCAGGGCGTTGGTCGCGTCGGCGGCGCAGACGAGACCGTCCGCGCAATCGCCGGTGGCCTTGCACGCCGCGCCGGCGGCGGCCGCGCTCCCGCAGGTGCCGCAGCCGCTGGCGCCCGCCAGGCACACGTCGCTCGCGCACTGCCCCGCCGTCCCGCAAGCTGCGCCGGCGGCGAGCGGTCCTGGGGTTTGCTGGCACGCCTTGGGCGGGTTGTTCTGGAAGGCGTCCGCGCAGGAGAGCGAGCCCCAAGCCTGCGCGCAGCTCTCCGCGAAGCTGGGCGTATCGCTGGTGTTGGTGAGCGCGAGCGACTGGTTGCACGAGAGCTCGGCGCGGGCGATGCAGGTGGTCGTGTCGCCGTACGCGCTGGTGAGGATGACCGGCGCGCACTGCTCGACCTTTGCGCACACGGCGGTGGCCAGGTCGCTGCACGCTTGCTTGGCGCTCACCGACGAGCACGCGATGGCGCTCACGAGACCGAGAGGCAAGAGGACGACCGTCACAGTCCGAATGTTCATGGGCGACCTTCCTTCAAAGCTCGGAGTAAAGGCGAAGCGAACGCACGAGGCCGCTGTCCCCGCGCTGGAAAACGAAGAGGGCGAGGCGATCGCCGAGCGACGCCTCGACCGCGCACGTGCGGCCGTCGTCGGCGACTCCCTCGACGTGGAACGTCCTTTTGCCGATGGCGCGGAGGATGGCGTCGCGCCCGTGCTCGACGCCCGCGGCGTCGCGCAGCGATCCGTCCTGCTCGAACGCGGCCGCGACGCGCGCCGCGTTGCCGCTGGCCAGCGCGTCGAGCACCTCGCCCGCGAACGTGGGCACGACGGCTTCCTGCGCGGTGGGCTTGGGGCCCTTGGCTGCCTTGATGCCGAGCGTGCTCGCTCCGAGGTAGATGCGCAGCGCGACCTCGCGCTCTCGCTTGCGCTCCATCAGCACGGCGACCGGCACCATCGTGTGGTGCCCGTCGGCGCGGAGCTCGAACAGGCCCTCGGTCACGTCGCGGTCGGCCCCGACGACCGTGGTCGTGCGTTCGTACTGCCCGTCGTGCTCGTTCAGCAGGCCGAGCCACGCGGCGAGCCGGCCGTGAAGCGACTCGGGGCCAGCCGTTGGGCCAAAGACGGGGTCGTCCACGGTCGCCTTGTTGCCGAGGCGGCGCAGGAGCGGCTCGGTCATCTCGGCGACGAGCGCCGAGAAGAACACCTCGCACAGCCGGCCCCGGAGACTCGAGGGCGGCCGGTCCTCCTCCACATGACGCATGCTCGCACAACGATACCGGAAGCCTCGCCGCCGCCGCAAACATTGCTACCCTGGGGGGCATGCCCGCACCGGCAGACAGGGTCAGCGTCTACGAGGTATCGCCGCGCGACGGCCTCCAGAACGAGAAGATCACCGTCCCGCTCGGCGACAAGCTCCGGCTCATCGACGCGCTCGCGGGGGCCGGGCTGAGGCGCATCGAGGCGACGAGCTTCGTCTCGCCAAAGTGGATCCCGCAGCTCGCCGACGCGGACGACGTCGCGAGCGAGCTCTCGCGGCTGGGAGCGGGCCAGGAGGTGGCCTACTCGGCGCTCTGCCCCAACGCGCAGGGCCTCGAGCGCGCGAAGGCGGCCAAGATACCGGAGATCGCCGTCTTCATCAGCGCCAGCGAGACGCACAACAAGAAGAACGTGAACAAGTCCGTGGCCGAGACGCTCACCGCCTTCGAGGACACCATCGCCCCCGCGCTGGCTGCCGGCATGCGCGTACGCGGCTACGTCTCCACGGTCTGGGGCTGCCCCTACGAGGGCGCGGTGGACCCGCGCAGGTCGCTCGACATCGCCAAGCGGCTGCTCGCGATGGGCTGCTATCAGGTGGCCCTGAGCGACACGATCGGCGCGGGCACCCCCGGCCAGACGCGCGAGATCCTGTCGCTCGTCCTCGCGGAGCTTCCCAGGAGCGCCCTCGCCATGCACATGCACGACACGCGCGGCACCGCGCTCGCGAACGTCCTCATAGGCCTCGAGATGGGGATCCGCGACTTCGACGCCTCCGTGGCCGGGATGGGGGGATGCCCCTATGCGCCGGGCGCCGCGGGCAACCTCGCCACCGAGGATCTCGTGTACATGCTCGATGGCATGGGGATGTCCACGGGCATCGACCTCGCGCGCCTCGTCGAAGCGGGGCGAATTGCCGAGGGCATCGTCGGCCGCCCGCTACCCGGCAAGGTCCATCAGGCTGGCGGAGCCCCCAAGCGGCTCGGTGCCTGAGCCTTTCGAAATTGAAAAGCATGAAAGCCGAATCGGTTTCAGAACTGAAAGTGTCGCCACGAATTACAAGGGTTTTTCGTTGGCACGTATCTCGCTTAAGGGATGGTCGGCATCGCGCAGGACGGCTCTCCCCCCCCGGGCCACTGCGCGATGCCGCTTTCATTTTGTGCTCCGCGAGCGCGCTGCTCGCGTCGAGCTGCAACCGGGCCCCGAGCGAGCCCGTGTCGGCGCGCCCGGAGCCCTTGCCGGTGATTTCCGCCTCGGCTCCGCCCAGCGGCGCCGGTGTGGCGACCAGCACGTCGGCCGCCGCCCCGACTCGATGCGTCATTGCTCTCGCTGCGATGGCGGGCCCCGTCCCCGCGGCGGCCGGTTCGCGGTGCCCGCCCGATCCGCTCAAGCACCCGCCGGCGCTCCCCCGCAAGCGGGTCGGTTTCCCCGCGGCGGGCGCGTCGGTCGACGCCGAGATCGCGAGCACGCCCGACGAGTCGGAGCGTGGCCTCATGTTCCGCACCAAGATGGACGAGGGCGAGGGGATGTTCTTCGTCCTCGAGGAGCGCAAGGAGCAGATCTTCTGGATGCATAATACATGCATCCCGCTGGACATGCTCTTCATCGACGAGGACGGGACGATCGTCGGCGTGGTCGAGAACGCCCCGGTGCTCGACGACGACGCGCGGAGCGTGGCGTGCCCGTCGCGCTTCGTGCTCGAGGTGAACGCGGGCTGGGTCCG
>DATIQP010000455.1:0-5312 GCA_035470765.1 Polyangiaceae bacterium
CTTGTAGGTCACGGGCGCCGCCGAGGTCGCGTTCTGCGACCCCGTGATCGCCGCCGCAGCCACGTGCGTCTTCGTCGCCGGAGCGCACGCGCTCGCGAGCGCCTCGACGGCCTTGCTCGCGTCGCCGCTCGCGTGAAAGCCCACGTGGCACGCGGCCCACTCCGGGTGGGGCTTCACGCTCGCGCGCTTGCTGCCGAGGTGCAGCGGCGGCGGGGAGCGGACGTCCTTGGGCAAGGTGGAGATCACCTGAGCGGGAGAGGAGCCGGCCTCGATCGCGCCCGCGTCGCCCTGCGTCCCCTGCGGGGTCTTGGAGCCGGGGCCGCCGCACGCGAGCGAGGCCAGCAGCAACGTCACCGGGAGCCCAATCTTGATCAGCGCCGCACGCATCGGTCGGCACGCTAGCACGGTCTCGAGACGATTCGACATCGACGGTACCGCCGCGGCGCGCCCATAATGATGGCGTGGGGATCCGCTCGAACACTGGAGCCGCATTGCTCTGCGCGCTCGTGGCATGCGGAGGCGAGATCTCGGAGGAGCAGGACGCTGGCGACGCGACCCAGACCCAGGACGCTACCGCGGATGTCACGACCGCGAACGACGCACCCTCGGACGTCGTGGCCACAGATGACGTCGCCGACGAGGCGGCACTCGGCGTGCTCGACGGAGGCAAGCCGTTCCTGTGCGGAGGGTGCATCTGCGACGGGCTCGACCACTATTGCCTGAGGGTTTTTGGAGGCACCAACATGCCCCTCGACGGCGGTCCGTTCGGAGACGCGAGCGTGTGCTCGCCGACCAATCCGTACTGTCGGGCGTTCCCATCGCAGTGTCTGCCGGATCCGACGTGCGACTGCCTGGTCGTCAACTCGCCGTATCCCTCGTTCTGTACGTGCGCGCCGGATCCCTCCGGCGGCGGCCTCGAGGTCACGTGCTGGATTCCGTAGCCGCGGTTGGCCGGTCGTGCGCCGGGAACGTGCTAAGATTTCGACAGGAACGTGAGGGTCCTCTCGGTCGATGCGCAGCAGCCGGACCGGCGAGCGATCGCGGAGGCCGCGGCCGCGATTCGCGCGGGCAAGCTCGTCGTCTTTCCGACCGAGACCGTCTACGGCCTCGGCGCTCGCGCGGCCGATCCGAACGCGGTCAAGCGCATCTTCGAGGTGAAGGGCCGCCCGCCGCGCCACCCTCTCATCGTGCACGTCCTCGGCGAGGCTCAGGCGCAGTCGCTCGCGTCGCGGTGGCCGCCGCTCGCCGCGGACCTCGCGAAGGCGTTCTGGCCGGGGCCGCTCACGCTCGTCGTCCCGAAAGGGCCGAGCGTCCCGCCCGAGGCCACGGGCGGAGGCGACACCGTGGCGCTGCGGGCGCCGTCGCACCCCGTCGCGCGCGCGCTCATCGCGGAGGTCGGCGAGCCCATCGTCGCGCCGAGCGCGAACCGCTACCAGTCGCTGTCGCCCACGCGCGCCGAGCACGTGCTCGCGGCGTTCGGCGATCAGGACCTGCTCATCCTCGACGGTGGGCCGTGCCCGAGCGGCATCGAGTCCACGGTCGTCGACGCATGCGGCGAGGAGCCGCGCGTGCTGCGTCCCGGCGCGCTCTCGCTCGAGGCGCTGCGCGCGGTGGTGCCGTCGCTCGCGTTCGTGCCGATGACGGCCGGTCCCGACTCGGCGCGAACGTCGCCAGGCATGGACGCGCGCCACTACGCGCCGCGTACGCCGCTCGTGCTCGCGAAGGACCGAGCCGCTGCGCTGGATCGCGCGCGGGCGCTGGTCGCGTCCGGCGAGTCGATCGCGGTCGTGTTGATCGGCGACCCGTTGCTCGCGAGAGAGCCGGACCCCGGCGCGCCGATTCACGTCCTGCCCGGGAGCCCCGAGAGCGCGGGCGCGGCGCTTTACGCGTTGCTCTACGAGCTCGACGAGGAGAAGCTCGCGAGGGTGGTCGTGCAGGCGCCGCCCGCGGAGCCCGGCTGGGAGGCGGTGGCGGACCGGTTGAGGCGCGCGGCGCACTGACGACCGTGGCGTTCGCGTCCGAGCCGCGCTCACTCCGAGCAGTGGCCCGGACCGATCTTGCCGCTGTTGTAGGACTCGAGCGTGCTCGCGAGCGCGATGAACTGCTGGGTGAGCGTGCTGTCCGCGGCGACCTGATCCGGCGTGGTCGCCAGCAGCAGCGAGGTCGTCTGGGGGAAGGCCGCCTGCACCGCCGAGAACGAGGCGCCGTCGAGCCCGTTGAGCTGCGCGCCGATGTACTGGTGCGCGAGCGAGTAGTACGCGTTGCCGGAGGGCGCCGTCCACAGCACCTCGATGTAGGACTTGCCGCTCAGGAAGAACGTGGTGTCGGCGCCGTTCGGGAGCAGCGACCACGCGTCGTCGTACGGCGCGGGGCCGTAGCTCGAGTGCTCCTTCCAGTAGCCCCAGGTCAGCGAGCAGCCGTCGCCGCAACGCACGTCGGACGTGACGGTCCACGTGCCGGAGCTCGAGGTCCCCGTGTCGTGGGTCGCGAAGGACCCGGTGTTGGTGAAGGTCTGCGGGCCGCACGCCGCGTAGGGGCCGATGGTCATCTGGTAGTCGAAGTCCTTCGGCGCGTCCCCGACGCACACCATCCCCAGCGAGCCCTTCTTGTCGTCGCTCACGTCGACGCACTTGTCGATCTCGGTCATCGTGGCCGACGAGAAGTCGAAGCTCGCGCTGGCGCTGCCGCCGCCGACCTCGCCGGTCGTGGTCACGGTGACGTCGTTCGTCCCGCTGCTCGCGGCGGCGAGCGCCGACGAGTACGAGCACGTCAACGTCGCGTGGGGGACCAGGGCGTACGGAAAGAACACGCCGCAGTTCACCGAGACGGGATTGCCGCCGAGCAGATCGGTCAAGCCGGTGATCGTGGCGACCGGCGCTGCCTCGGCCATCGCGGGGGCGGGGTTCTTGATGGTGATCGTCCCGCTCACCGCCCATGCGGCGTCGGTCCAGCCGGACGTCGAGGCGACCACGTCGTACGGCATCGGATAGCTCTGTCCCGGCATGAGGTTGAGCTGCTTGGTCGTGGCGCTCTTCTCGATCGACCAGGAGTACGTCCTCTTGAACGCGGCCTCGGCGGTCGTCGAGACGTCCAACCCGTAGGCGAAGCAGAACGAGACGTTGCTCAGCTGCGCATACCCGCTGACCGGGCTGACCGGCGCGTGCAGGCCGGTGCCCGACTTCGCCTCAGGATCGTACAGATAGACGTTCGCCCCTTTCCCTCCCCCCTTGGCGATGACCGCCTTGATGCCAATCGCCGAAGACCAGTCGAAGGCGACAAGCTCACCGTCCACCCTCACGGTCACGGAGTTGGACCCGTCGAGGGAGTACGTGTGCTCGCCGGTCTGGAGTGGGCTGATCGCGAATTCGGAGCTCCCGAGCCCGTAGGTGGCGCACGTGGGGTTGTCCGGGACCAGGTTGATCCCCGGGACGAGGGGCCAGGTCGTGGAGCCGAGCGGCTTGTCGGTCTTGGGGTCGGTCACTCCGCATCCCACGACTCCGAGAGAAATCGCGAGGACGGCGCGCGAGCGAATCTTGTCAGCCATGATGCTCCCTCCTGTGCAACCCGTTGCCGAGAGCATCAGGCAGTAACCGTGCCGGCTGAGCACGACGACCCGCGCACGCGCGCGCAGGCTCGTGCTGCGGCGCAGCGCCGACTCGCGGGCGAGTGGAACGCGGCTCCGCGTGTACGCGCTGCGCTGGTTGCGCGCCGACCATGCGTTTCAGCCGTGGCGATCACCTCGACGGGTGGGCGTGATCGCGAGCGCTGCGGCAGAGACAGTCGCCGTAGAGCTGTTCGTCGGGGTACCCGCGCGCGCTACGATTTCCCATGCGCCGTGCTAGCGTGGTCGCATGCGTCCGGTCGTGGTGGTCCGCACGATCGACCTGGCTTCCCCGCCCGAGCAGGTCTGGCCGCTGCTCGCCGACACCGATCAGAGCAACCGCCGAGCCGGCGGGCGGCCGGTGGTCTTCCGCCCCATCGAGCCGGACAGCACGACCTCCGCACGCTTCGTCGGCGAGACGCGCGCCGGCGGCTTCGCGCTGGTCTACGAGGAGCTGCCCTTCGAGTGGAGCGAGGGTCGCTGGTTTCGAGTGGAGCGGCGGATGCGCAGCGGGCCGCTCCAAGCGTACGCGGTGACCCGCACGCTCGAGCCTCTCGACTCGAGCGACGGAGAAGCCTGCGCTCCGGGAACGACCGGCGCGCGAGGCACGCGGGTCACCGTGCGGGTCGAGCTCGTGCCGCGCCACTCGTTTCTCCGTCCGCTGGCGTGGCTCAACGCGCGGCGCTTCGCCACGCGAATCGTCGCCCTGGCGCGTGAGATCGACGCCCACCTGCGCGAGGGCGCGCCGAGCCCGTACCTCGCCCCAGCCTCGTCCGTGAATGACGACCTCCTGGCCAGCTCGTCGCAGGCGCTCGCGCGAGAGGGGACCGATGCGGCGCTCGTGGGTCGGCTCGCGACGCTGCTGCGCGACGGGCCCGACGCCGCGCTCGCGCGCGTGCGCCCCTTCGAGGTGGCCGACGGCTGGGGGGCCGACCGGCGCGAGGTGCTGCGCGCGATGCTGCGTGCCGTGCCTGCCGGGATGCTCGAGATGCGCTGGAGCATCGTCTGCCCGAGTTGCCTCACGGCAGCGCAGACGGTGCGCGCCCTCGACCAGATCGCCGAGACCGCGCACTGCCAGCAGTGCGACATCACCTTCGAGCTCGATCTCGATCGCGCCGTAGAGGCGACGTTTCTGCCGCATCCCAGCGTGCGCGCCGTGCCCGAGCATCCGTTCTGCATCGGCGGGCCGCGACGCACGCCGCACGTGCTCGCCCAGGCGAACCTCGATCCCGGCCAGGGCAAGGATTTCGTGGCGCCTGCGCGCCCCGGCCGCTACCGCGTCTTCGCGCGCGGCGGCGCGGTGGCGGCGCTGGAGGTCGCCGAGGAGGCGCCCGACTCCACGCTTCTCCTCGTTGACGGCGGCGCGGTTCGCCCGACCCACGCGCAGGTGCGGCCCGGAGGCGTCGTGCGGATCGAGAGCCGCTGCCCGGACGCGCGCCACGTGAAGGTCGAGCACCTCGCCTTCGCGAGCGCCGCCGCGACGGCGCACGAGGTCTCGACCCTGCGTGAGTTTCGCGCGCTCTTCACCCGCGACCTGCTCAAGCGCAGCACGCCAGTGAAGGTGTCGCGCGCGGCCATCCTCTTCAGCGACCTCACCGGCTCGACCTCGCTCTACGCCGACGTGGGCGACGCGGCCGCGTTTCGCCTGGTCGACGACCACTTCGACGTGCTCCGCGCGGTCGTCGAGGAGTGCGGCGGCGTGTGCGTGAAG
>DATIQP010000456.1:0-2608 GCA_035470765.1 Polyangiaceae bacterium
GAAGAAGTGCGCCAGCCTGCGGGCGTTACGCAGAGAAGCGGAGGGCGGCTGTCACACTTCTTCCGCCGTGGAGGGCATGCTCCCGCACGACGGCTCTTCGCTCTTTCTCACCGAACGCGCTCGCGAGCTGCGGCGCCGCGAAACTTCCAGCGAGGCGATGCTCTGGAGGGCGCTGCGGCGCAACCGGCAGGGCGCTCACTTCCGGCGGCAGCATCCCATCGGCCGCTTCATCGTGGACTTCGTCTGTCTGACGCACATGCTCGTCATCGAGATCGACGGCTGGGTCCACGACGACCCGGACGTCGCCTTCGCCGACGCGAGGCGGCAGGGCGCGCTGGAGTCGCTCGGGTTGCGGGTGCTCCGATTCAGCGCCGAGAGCGTGGAGCAGGACCTCGGCGCAGTGCTGCGGCAGATTCGCGCGGCCCTCGGCGAGCGATAGGACAAGGAGCGCCGGCGAGGTTGTCCTCACCTCCCCCGCCCGAGCGAGCGCAGCGAGCGACGGGCGTGGGGGAGGCCGCCGCGCGCAGGGCTCGCGCGCAAGCTCGCGCAAGGCCGACCCGTGTATGTTGCACACGTCGAGGAGGCCGCCGCGCGAGCGAGCACGAGCCCGAGCACGGCGGGGTGGGGGCCGCTATACTCCCCGCCCGTGAGAGCCAAGGTCCTGCTGGTCGCGCTCGCCGCGTGCACGCTCGCGCCCGACGCGAGCGCGTTCATCCACGTGGTGCGCCCGCACGAGACGCTCGCGGACATCGCCAAGCGCATGTACGGCGACTCGAGGCGCGAGGGGCTCATCGCGGGCGCCAACGCGCTCGACGTGCAGGGCGGCAGCGCCATCGTTCCGGGGATGCGCCTCGAGATCCCGGCGTGCGACTTCCACCGCGCGCAGGAGAGCGAGACGTGGCCCGAGCTCGCGCGTGATTTCCTGGGCGACGAGAAGCGCGCGGACGTGCTCGCTCGTGCCAACGAGGCGCTGGCGTGGGTGCCGCCCTCGCCGGGCCAGGAGATCCGCGTCCCCTACGTGCTGACGTACATCGCGGCCGAGGGCGACACGACGATGCAGGTCGCACGCAAGTACCTCGGCGACGGCAACCGCGCGTGGGAGCTCGACGCCTACAACGGTCGAAAGGACTGGAAGCTGCTCCGCGGCGAGGTGGTGCTGATCCCCATCGCCGATCTGGAACTGACCGAGGCCGGGAAGGCCGAAGCGCGGGGGGCCGAGGCGCGCGCGCGATCGGAGGCCGGCGGCGCGGCGATGCAGCAGCAGCGAAAGGTGTCCGCCGAGCTGCCCGGGCTGCTCGGCGACGTCCGCGCGGGGCGCTACGTGGACGCGGTGGCGCGCGGCAACCGCTTGCTCGGTCAGCCGGACCTCAACCGCGGCCAGCTCGCCGCCGTCCAGCGCGCGCTCGTCGAAGCGTACGTCGCGCTCGACGCGACGGGCCCCGCCACCGCCGCGTGCGACGAGTGGCGCAAGCTCGAGCCCGGCGCCGATCTCGATCCGAACTACGTCTCGCCGAAGATCCGCGCCGTGTGTCACCCGCCGCGGTAACCTCGACGCATGCCCATCGACACGCCCAAAGTCGTGCGAGCCTCCGCGCCGCCGATCAGCACGGGTCGCGTCATCGGCGACAAGTTCGAGGTGTGCGGCGTGCTCGGCGAGGGCGGCACCGGCATCGTCTACGAGGCGCGCCGGCTCGACGAGGGCGGCGTGGCGAACGGCGAGCCGGTGGCGCTCAAGGTCATCCACGGGCACCTGATGTTCGACAAGCAGATCCGCGGGCGCTTCACGCGCGAGGCGAAGATCCTGAGCCGCCTCAGCGGCCCGCACCTCTGCCCCGTGCTCGACTACGGCGAGGTGCCCGATCCGCACGGCGAGGGGGTGAGCCTCGTCTACATCGCGCTGCCGAAGATCGTCGGCCCGCCGCTCGATCAGCTGCTGCGCGAGCAGGGCGCGCCGGGCATCGATCAGGCGCTCGACATCGTGATCCAGGTGTGCACGGCGCTCTCCTCGGCGCACGCGCAGGGCGTCATCCATCGCGACCTCAAGCCGGGGAACGTGTTGCTCAAGGATGGCAAGGAGGTCGTGGTCGTCGACTTCGGCATGGCGAAGATCCTGACCGGCGGCGGCACCGGGACGACCGGGCTCACGGCGCACAACATGGTCTTCGGGACTCCCGAGTACATGGCGCCGGAGCAGGCTCGCGGCGACGAGCTCGACGCGCGCTGCGACATCTACGCGGTCGGCGTGATGCTCTACGAGCTCGTGACGGGAAAGGTGCCGTTCACGGGCAACACGCCGCTCAACGTCCTCACGGCGCAGCTCACCGAGCCGCCCGAGAGCCCCCGCCAGCGCGCGCCGGAGCGCGGCATCTCGCCGGCGCTCGAGGCTGTGATCATGCACGCGCTCGCCAAGGACCCGCGCGATCGCTACCCGACCGCCGCCGCGTTTGCCGTCGCCATCGCCCACGCGCAGTCGCACCCCGACGACGTCGCGGGCGTCACGCCGCAGCGCGCCGCCGTCGGCGCGGGCGTGCAGCTCGTCCGCCGGAGCGACGACATGGTACACGCCGTCACGCTCCCCGGCCCGGCTCCCGCCGCGAGCAAACCCTCG
>DATIQP010000457.1:0-5938 GCA_035470765.1 Polyangiaceae bacterium
CCATCGCCGAGATGAAGACCGGCGAGGGCAAGACGCTCGTCGCCACGCTCGCGGCGTACCTGAACGCGCTCGAGGGCAAGGGCGTCCACATCGTCACGGTCAACGACTACCTCGCCCGGCGCGACTCCGAGTGGATGGGCAGGCTCTACGGCTTCCTGGGCCTCACGACGGGCGTCGTCGTCCACTCGCAGGGCGACCACGAGAAGATCGGCGCCTACCAGGCGGACATCACCTACGGCCAGAACAACGAGTTCGGCTTCGACTACCTGCGCGACAACATGCGCTTCAGCGCGCTCGAGTGGAAGCAGCGCCCCCTGCACTACGCCATCGTGGACGAGGTCGACTCCATCCTCGTCGACGAGGCGCGCACGCCGCTCATCATCAGCGGCCAGGCCGAGACGTCGAGCCACAAGTACCGCAGCATCAACGAGTGCATCCCGCGCCTGCGCAAGGACGAGCACTACATCGTCGACGAGAAGAACCACTCGGTCACCCTCACCGACGACGGCGTCGACTCCGCGCAGAGGCTGATGGGGATCAAGAACCTGTACGACCCGGTCAACCTGGAGTCGTTGCACATCCTCAACCAGTGCCTGCGCGCGCACACGCTCTACCACCGCGACGTGAACTACCTGGTCACGGACGACGGCAAGGTCCTCATCATCGACGAGTTCACCGGCCGCGTGCTCCCGGGCCGCCGCTGGAGCGACGGCCTGCACCAGGCCGTCGAGGCGAAGGAAGGAGTGCGGATCCAGGAAGAGACCCGCACGATGGCGACCATCACCTTCCAGAACCTCTTCCGCATCTACAAGAAGCTCTCGGGGATGACCGGCACCGCCGACACCGAGGCCGAGGAGTTCCACTCCACCTACAAGCTCAGCGTGGTCCAGATCCCGACGAACAAGCCGGTGATCCGCAAGGACTACGACGACATGGTCTACAAGACCGAGCGCGAGAAGTTCACCGCGGTCATCAAGGAGATCCTCGAGTTCCACGAGCGCGGCCAGCCGGTGCTCGTCGGAACGACGAGCGTCGAGAAGTCGACCGCCATCGCGCGCATCCTCAAGAAGCGCCAGGTCCCGCACGCGGTGCTCAACGCCAAGCACCACGAGAAGGAGGCGTTCGTCGTCGCGCAGGCAGGCCGCAAGGGCGCCATCACCGTCTCGACGAACATGGCCGGCCGCGGCACCGACATCATCCTCGGCGGCAACCCCGAGATGCTCGCCCGCCTCGACTTCAAGGAGAAGGGCAAGGACGAGATCACGCAGAAAGACGAGTTCGACGTGCTCGTCGAGAAGTACGCGAAGAGCTGCAAGGCCGAGGGCGACGAGGTGCGCGAGGCCGGTGGCCTGCACATCCTCGGCACCGAGCGCCACGAGTCGCGCCGCATCGACAACCAGCTCCGCGGCCGCGCCGGCCGCCAGGGCGACCCGGGCTCGAGCCGCTTCTACCTCTCGCTCGAGGACGACCTCATGCGCATCTTCGCCGGCGACAAGGTCAAGGCGCTCATGGAGCGCATGGGCCTTCCCGACGACGAGCCCATCGAGCACCCGTGGGTCAGCAAGTCCATCGGCGACGCGCAGAGCAAGGTCGAGGGCCGCAACTTCGACATCCGCAAGAACCTGCTCGAGTACGACGACGTGATGAACGAGCAGCGCAAGACGGTCTACAAGATCCGCCAGCAGCTGCTCCTCGGGACGTACACCCCCGAGATCCTCGACAGCGAGGGCAAGCCCACCGGCAAGATCCGCGAGATCAAGACGCTGCAGTACCTCGTCGACGAGGTGAAGCCGGCCATCACCGAGTACATCCTGCACTACGGCACGCCCATGCCCGAGCCGGGCCCGGACGGCGCGCCCGCCGAGGCTCCGAAGCGGCCCGAGAAGATCGAGGACGTCAAGCAACTCTACGCGCTCGACTCGCTCCGCAACGATCTCTACCAGTTCTACGGCTACCGCATCGACTTCAAGGAGAGCGACGCGAAGAAGCCCAAGAAGGTCTTCGATCGCCTGATGAAGGAGATCCCGCAGAGCCTCACCGAGCAGCGCGAGCGCATGCTCGACCTCATCGACGGCATCGTCGCCGCGATGGTCGAGGAGAGCTGCCCGCAGAACAAGCCGCCGGAGGACTGGGACTGGAAGGGCTTGCGGGCCGGCTTCCTCGATCACTTCGGCCAGAAGGCCGAGAAGTTCGATCACCTCCACAACCTGGACGACCTCGCGCACGAGCTCTACGTACAGGCCGAGAAGGCCATGCTCGCCAAGGAGAAGGAGCTCGGCACCGAGCTCTTCCTGCGCGTCTTCCGGCACTACTACCTGGAAGAGATCGACAAGCAGTGGGTCGAGCACCTCACCAACATGGAGCACCTGCGCGACGGCATCGGCCTGCGCGGCTACGGGCAGCGCGATCCGAAGCAGGAGTACAAGAAAGAGGGCTACGACATCTTCGTCGGCATGATGGCCGCCGTGTCGAGCGACGTGGCGAGCAAGGTGGCGAAGGTCGTCGTGCGCAGGGAGACGGACGTCGAGCAACTCGAGCGCGCGGACGCGGAGCGCCACGCGCAGCGCGAGCAGCAGATGATCATGCGCCACGGCTCCGACGTGGACCCCGGCGCCGATCAGCCCGAGGAAGGGCCGGCCGCCGCCCCGTCGATCCGCCCGCAGCGTGTCGTTGCTCAGCCCGTCCGGCGCGAGTCGCCGAAGGTCGGCCGCAACGACCCGTGCCCGTGCGGCAGCGGGCTCAAGTTCAAGAAGTGCCACGGCGCCGCGCTCGAGGACGAGGCGGAGGGCGGCGACGGCGGCGACGACGCGACGGCCTGAGTGCCCTGCACGAATGTCGGCGTGCACCATGCACGCCGACGGAGGCGCGCGGTCACTTCCACTCGAAGGCGACGCTGGTCGCGCCGAGGCTCGTCGCGAGCTGGCGCAGCACCTTCTCGGCCTGCTGCTTGGCGCGGTCGCGCGCCTCGGGGGTGTCGGCCTGCTGCTGGATGGCGTCCTGCGCCTGCTGGCGAGCGCGCGTCTCGAGCTGCTCGTTGCGCTTCGCGAACAGGCTGGTGGTGCGCGAGTAGACGTACGTCGCGCGCTCGTCGAGCCGCGACGAGAACACCTCCGGCGCCGAAAGCCGGAAGCGCGCCGCGTGCGTCGCCTCGTCGAGCGAGACGTCGCCTTCCCCGAGCTTGCCCAGATCGACGCCCATCGTCACGTCGCCGACCGCCACGAGCAGCACGTTGTCGGTCCCCTGGACCATGCCGAAGAAGTTGCTCTGCGAGTCGGTGAGGTCGAGCACCTTCTCGACGTGCATCTCGCTCGTCTCGAGCCGCGACAGGTCCTTGGTCGCGAGCAGCAGCGACGGCGTCTTGCGCGCCTGGAGGTTCGGCTCGTCGACCTCCTCGTGGCGCCCGAGCAGGAACCCGCTCGCCCCCGCCAGCACCACGGCGACGAGCGCTAGCGCGAAGACGACCGCGACGCGATCTCGATGGTGGGGCACGGGCGGTCCCGGGTGAATGCTCACCCATCAAGCATAGCCTGACTCCGACCCCGGCTCCGTCTCCGCCTCCGTTTCCGCCTCCGCCTCCGTCTCAGCCCCCGTCTCCGAGTCGGTTGATACCCGGCCTATTTCTTCCTACAGTGCTGCGCATGATTCACCTAAGGCACCTGGCCGCCTGCGCCGTCATGGCGCTCGCCATCGTCCCCGTCGCAGCGTGCGGAGGCCCCGACGGCAAGAGCGCGTCGGTGCAAGCCGGCAACATGCCCGAAGGCGAGACGTGGGCGGGCGTGTACTTCCACCCGGTGTTCGGCAACCTGCACCTCGTCGAGCAGGACACCAACGTCGTCGGCAAGTGGCAGCGCACCGACAAGAGCGCTTGGGGCGAGCTCTCGGGCACGAAGATGGGCAACGTGGTCCACTTCCAGTGGACGGAGCACAAGTACGGCCTCGTCGGCCCGGCCGCCTCGGTGAAGGGCCGCGGCTACTTCGTCTACAAGATGGGCGCGAACAACATCGCCGAGCTCCACGGCGAGTACGGCCTCGGCGAGGACGAGGTCGGCAGCACCTGGGACTGCGTCAAGCAGATGCAGGGCAAGGTGCCGATGCCGCCCGATCTCAACTCGATCACCGGCGAGGTCCCCGGCGGCGGCGCGGAAGATACGGGCGGCGGCGGGTTCCACTGACGAAGTGCCCGTAGCCCAGGCCCAGTCCAAGGACCCCGTCATCATAGGCCCGCTGGGCGGGCTGCTGCTCTCCTGCGTCCGCGCGTCGGCGCCGATGATGATCGTGCGCGCCCTGCGCTGGTACCTCTCCCTCGCGCGGCTCGGCATCCACCTGCCCTTCTTCATCGTCCACGACGTCGGCCTGCTCTACGCCGCCCCCAAAGAGCAGCTCGGCATGGGCACCCGCGCGGGCGCCGATTCGACGTTGGAGCGCCAGCCGCGCCTGCTCGAGCTGCACCGCGTCTATCGCGGCATCGTGGAGGAGATCGCGCAGAGCGAAGCGAGCGCCCGCGCGCGCACGATGCGCCTGTCGGACGATCTGGTCGTGGTCGTGCTCGCGCGCGTGCTCGGCTCTCTGCAGCGCGCCGCGAGGCCGCCCTACCCCGCGGCCATCCCGCTCGATCCGGAGCTCGTGCGCGATCTCGACCCGCAGCTGCCGTTGCTCTTCGCCGCCGCCCCTCGCACCTTCGAGACGCAGGTCCTCGATGCGCTCGCCCGCTCGCGCCTTCACGTCCTCACGCTCGCCGACGCGCTCGACCTCGACACGCTCCGCTTGCTCGGAATGCTCGGCCCCGAGTCGTCGGCCGCCGGCGCGCTCGCGCACGTCGACCTGCTCGCCGCCATCTCGAGCCCGGCCGCCAACGACATCGTCAACTTCTCGCTCGAGCTCTTGCCGAGCGTGCTCGAGACGCGCCGGAGCTTCTCCACCGGCACGCACGCCGTCCACGGCTACTCGGGCATCGGCAACAAGGGCTCGCTCGACTCGCTCGTGCTCACGGAGCTCGCCTGGGACGACGAGGAGTTCGCGCGGCGGCTGATCGAGAACGAGATATTGTATTATACACGCGAACAGGCCCCCGACGAGGCCAAGCGCCTGCACTACCTGCTCATCGACGCGTCGGCGAGCATGCGAGGCGAGCGGCAGGTCTTCGCGCGCGGCCTGGCCATCGCCCTCGGCAAGAAGCTCCAGCTCGCCGGCGAGGACGTCTGGATGCGCTTTTTCGACTCGCGCCTCTACGACGTGCAGCGCGCGCGGCCCGGGCAGCTCCCGGCCGCCTACCTGCTCGGCTTCAAGGGCGAGCGCGGCCGCAACCCGGCGCGCGTCTTCGCGCAGCTCGCCACCGAGATCGAGCTGCTGCGCCAGCGCGAGCAGCGCGACCCGGTCATCCACCTCATCACGCACGCGGCGCTCCACGTCCCGCGGCCGCTGGTCGCCGAGGTCGCGCGGCAGGCCCACCTGTTCGGCGTCTTCATCCTTCCGAGCGGCGGCGTGCTGGACCTCGAGTACCTCGACCTTCTCGAGAGCCACGCCGTGGTCGACCACGCCACGCTGCAGCAGAAGAGCGCGCGCGCCGCCGCGGCGACGAAGATCGTGGACCAGGCCACCAAGATGACCGAGCGTGTGAGCGTCCCTCCGCCCGCGAGCCTGCCGCCGCGCAGCCGCGAGGACGTGGTGCCGCCGAGCCTTCGCACGCCCAAGAGCAGCGCGCGCTGACGCGCGAGGGGGTCAGCGGCGCCGGCCGCCGCCCCGCTTGCGCGAAGGGCGCGGCGCGAAGCGCGGATCGCGCAGCGGCTTGTCCGTCGCCCCGAACGCCTGCTCCACGCGCCGCACCTCGTCCGGGAAGCGCGCGTTCAGCTTCTTGGCCGAGGCCGCGGTCCGCACGAGATCGCGCAGGTGCGGATCGGTGTTCTTCGCGAACGCCGCCGCCACGTCGAAGATCGGCGGC
>DATIQP010000458.1:0-1640 GCA_035470765.1 Polyangiaceae bacterium
CGGGTGCAGCCGGACGCTCGCGCCCACCGTCGCGAACACGTCGAGTGCGTCGCCGTCGGCGCGGAACACGTGCTCGCCGTGGACCATCGCGGTCAGGCGCAGGCGGCCGACGTCGTAGCTGCCGGTCACGCGGCCGTAGACGCCGCTCTGCGTGTCGAGGTCGCGCAGGTAGCCGGCAACGATGGCGAGCCGGAAGCCGTGCTTGGCGTCGGCGAAGGGCGCGAGCCGCAGCCCGGCCGTCATGCCTCCGGCGACGCCATCGCCGAAGCCGCCGACCACGCCGCTCACGTCCAGGGCGAGCACGCGATGCAGGCCGACCTGCGCGTCGACGCCGAGCTGCCCGCCGATGCCGTCCTCGTGGGAGGCGAACGGGCGAGTGACGCTGCGATCGTTGCCCGAGACGGTGTCGCGGAGCGAGACGACGGCGTGCCACTGCGACGGGACGGTCGGATCGTCGTTGTAGAGCCACGGCCGGGCGACGTCCTCGGAGCGCGGGCTCGGCGCGGGCTCGACCGTGTCCGGCTGGCTCACGGCGGGCTCGCTCTGGGCGCGCGCCGCGAAGGGCGCGAGCGTGAGGGCGATCGTCGAGAGCAGGGCGAAGCGGCGATGCATGCGGGCGGGAGCATATGCCCGTTTGAGCTAGGATGACAGTCGATGGTCGCGACCACCCAGGCCGCCGATCCGCTGATCGGCGCCATCCTCTCCAGACGCTACCGCCTGGTGTCCAAGCTGGGCGAGGGCGGCATGGGGCTGGTGTACGAGGCCGAGTCGGTGGGCCCGCCGAACGCGAAGGTGGCCATCAAGATCCTCCGCTCCGAGTTTCTGGCGGACGCGAACGTCCGGACGCGGTTCCTCGACGAGGGCCGCGCGTGCATGCGCCTCGACCACCCGAACGTTCTCCGGGTCTTCGAGGTCGCGGAGGCCGAGGACGGCAGCCCGTACCTCGTGATGGAGCGGCTCGAGGGCGCGCCGCTTTCGGCGTACATGCGACCCGGTCAGCCCATGGCCCAGGCGAGCGCCGTGGCGATCCTCCAGGGTGTCCTCGCCGCGCTCTCCGCGGCGCACGCGCAGGGGATCGTGCACCGCGACCTGAAGCCCGAGAACGTCTTCGTTTTGAGCGGCGCTCCGGGGCCGATCAAGCTCCTCGATTTCGGGATCGCGAAGGTGATGGACGCGGCCGGCGGGATGGGGAGCCGCACACGCACCGGCATGCTGCTCGGGACGCCCGCGTACATGAGCCCGGAGCAGGCGCGCAGCGGGCGCGACGCGGACGCGCGCAGCGATCTCTGGAGCGCAGGCGTCATCCTCTACGAGCTGCTCGCGGGCAGGCAGGCGTTCGTCGCGCCGAACGAGTTCGCGCGGCTCACGCTGATCATGACGGCGGAGCCCGAGCCGCTGCCCGCCGCCGCCGCGGCGTTCGGGCCTTTTCTCGCTCGCGCGCTCAAGAAGGAGCGCGCCGAACGGTTTCAGTCCGCGCGGGAGATGGCGCAGGCGCTCGCGAGCGTGCCCCTCGGCCGATTCGATCAGCCGACCCTGCAGGCGCCGGTCCCTGCGCCGGCGGCACCTCCCGCGGGGCCCACGCTCTCTTCGCCGTCGGCGCGCGAGCCGCACGACACGAGACACAGCACCGGGGCGCCGCC
>DATIQP010000459.1:0-21221 GCA_035470765.1 Polyangiaceae bacterium
GTCGTTCGCTCGATGGAACGGGCGGTCACGTAGTCGAGCTCGAGGCTCGGCGCGAGCGTGACGTGGCCGCCGAGCATGTGGAAGATCGTCCACTCGTGGAAGACGCCGGCCGAGACGTACGACTGCACGCCGCTGGCGCCCGGGTACGCGCCGTGCTCCGCCGTGAGGTTGGCGCTGCCGATGCCGAACTGCGCGAAGACGCCGAGGTCGCGCAATTTCGGCACGATCGCGTAGAGCGGGAATGCCTCGAGGCGGAAGCCGCCACCGATCCCCTCCGACGCCCAGTCGTTGTTCTGCACGAGCGTGTACCCGAACCACAGGCCGAAGTTGAGGACGTCGGCGAGCGCGCCCATCACGAAGCCCGTGCCGCCGCCGCCGGCCATGGCGCCGCCGGCCCCGTAGTACGTCGGGTCGCCGATCTTGGCCGCTTCGTTCGGGTAGCCGTCGGCGGTCCCGGCGGCGAAGAGCCCCGTCCCTCCCACCACGAGACCGCTGCGGCGCTCTGCCTTCGGCGCCTGGTCCGGGTTGGGCGGCGCGGGGGTGGCCAGCATGGTCGGCGCCGTGGCGACGTTCGGTCCGGCGACCGGGGTCTCGGCGCGCGCCCAGCCGGACGCGAGGAGACTGGCCATGAGAGCGACGACCCCGCAGACTCGCACACCGCTGCGCTACCACGACGCCCCCGCACGCTCAAGTGGGGGCAGGCGCCCGCCCGCCAACGTAGGATGGGTGGATGCGGCGCATCTTCACCCTTTGTCTGGCGCTGATTCTCACGGCCGCCTCGGCGCGCGCGACCACCCTCGATCGCGTCGTGGCCGTCGTGGGCGATCGCGTCATCCTCCTCAGCGAGGTCCAGGCGCGCGCGAAACCCTACGTCCTGCTCGCCACCCAGCAGGAGAAGGATTCGCTCGCCCTGGCGCGCCTCACCACGAAGGCACTTCACGAGACGTGCGAGCGGATGATCGACGAGCTGCTCATCGAGGACGAGGCGAGCCGCCAGCGCGTCGTGGTCGACAACGACGAGGTCGACCGCGCGATCGCGTCGTTGGCCACGCAGAACGGCCTGACGTTGACCCAGCTCTACCAGGAGGCTCGAGCTCAGGGCTACGACGCGCCGGCGTATCGGGCCGAGATCAGGCACCAGATGCTCGAGCAAAAGCTCGCGCTACACGTCGCCAAGGTCACCGACGCGTCGAAGATCGAGGCCGCGCGCAAGCAGATGATCGCGGACCTCCGGGCGCACACGTACCTCGAGGATCGGCTCGCACCATGAGCCGCGCCGCCGCGATGGCGCTCGCGATCGCCACGCTCTGCGCTTGCGGGCACGCGCTCGCGCCGGCACCCGTGGCGCCCCTCCGCGCGTCGGGCGATCGCGCGCCGACGGCGGAAGACCGCAAGGCAGCGGCGTGTCACGGCGTGCTGGCGACGGCGCCCGGGCGACTCGTCGCGACTGCGAGCGCCGCCGAGGAGCACCGGATCGTGCGGCGCGTCGAGATTCGTGACGCCGCGGACCGTCCCGTGGAGGCCGGGCTGATCGCGCAGCTGCCCGTGAAGGCCGGTGAGCCGTTCGACGCCAGCGACGGGCGCGACGCGATACGCACCGTCTGGGCGACGGGGCGGTACGGCGACGTCGCGATCGAGGCGGCGCCCGACGGCGACGGAGTCGCGATCACGTTCCGCGTGACACCCTGGGACTCCGTCGGCCAGGTCTTCGCCGTCGACACACGAGACGACGACCTGGCGAGCTTGCACGTGCGAGAGGGCGGTCCCTACGAGCCGGTGTCCCTCCAAGGTAGGGCGCGGGCCATCGAGGGGAGCTACCGCGACCGCGGCTACCTCGACGCGCGCTTCGAGGTCGGCTCCGCCCGCGTCGGCAAGGGCACGGTCGACGTCTGCGTCGCGGCCCACCTCGGGCCGCTCGTCGTCATCTCCTCGATCGACTTCGTCGGCACGACGCACGAGGCCGAGCTGCGCGGCCTGATCACGAGCGGGAACGGCAAGAACGCGCCCGGTGGGATCCTCGATCGAGACCTCCTCGACCGTGACGCGCTCCTCATGTCCGCCAGGCTCTACGACCTCGGCTACGTGGCGCACAAGCTCGCCTACCGCACCGAACGGCACGGCGCCGAGCTGCGGGTGAGCTTCGACGTGGAGGAGAACGGCGTCTACCGGCTCGGCAAGATCGACGTCCAGGGCGACCTCGGCGCGCCGAAGGCGGCCTACCAGAAGCTCGTGACGTCCAAGCGCGGCGACGTGTTCAACCGGACGGCGTTCGCCGCGGACATCGAGGCCATCCGGGCGCTCGAGAGCGACGCGGGCCGCAAGGACGTCGACGTCACCCCGCTGACCAACCTCGACGCCGCAACGCACGTCATCGACATCACCATCGAGCTCCACGATCCGCACAAGCGCGCGCCGGCCTCCGCGGCCTCGCCCCCGGCCGCGGCGGGGAAGCTCCAGATCGTGGACCTCGCCCTCGGTCACGGGCAGCAGGCCCGGCCCGGCAACAAGGTGAGCGTGCACTACGAGGGCACGCTCCCGGACGGCACCGTCTTCGACAGCTCGGTCGCCCGGGGCACGCCCTTCGTCTTCGTCCTCGGCGGCAAAATGGTGATCCCGGGCTTCGAGCAGGGCGTGCTCGGCATGCGCGTCGGCGGCAAGCGGCGCGTGACGATCCCGCCCGAGCTCGGTTACGGCGACCGCGGCGCTCCCCCGACCATCCCGCCCAAGGCCACGCTGGTGTTCGAGCTCGAACTGCTCTCCACCGGCCCGCCCTGAGGGGGGCGTGCGTAGCAGCTAGCGATCCCCGCGGCTAGCGGCTAGGCTGCCGCGCCGTGTTCCCCCTGGTCCCCCTCGTTTTGTCGCTGGGCATGTCGTTCGCGGACGTGCAGCCCGCCCCCTATGTCGATCGCGTTGCTGCCGTCGTCGGCGAACGCGTCATCCTCCTGAGCGAGGTGCGGTCGCGAGCCGCCATGGTCGCCCGCGCGCAGAAGATGGATCCCTCGCAGCTGACCGAGTCGGTGCTGCACGAGGTGGCCGAGCGGCTCGTGGAGGAGCAGCTCGAGCAGGTCGAGGCCGACAAGCTGAAGATCACCATCTCCCCGCAGGACATCGACGCGACGCTCGAGCAGCTCGCGCAGGCCAACAACGCGAGCGTGACGAAGTTCATCGAGTCCGCCAAGGGTCAGGGCGTCACCGAGCCCGAGCTCCGCGAGGCGCTCCGCCGCCAGCTCCTCGAAGCGGCCCTCCTGCGCACGCACACGAACCAGCTGCAGCGCATCGAGGAGAAGGACCTGCGTAGCCGCTACGAGGACCTGAAGAAGAGCGTCAAGGACCCCAAGGACCTCCGCTCCTACGACGAGCTCAAGCCCGAGATCTTCAACCAGCTCATGCAGGAGCGCGTCGGTCAGCTCCGCGAGGACTGGCTCGCCCAGTTGCGCGGCCGGACCTTCGTCGAAGTGCGCATCGGGGGTGCCTCGTGAGGCTCGCGTCCCTGCTCCTCGTCGCCGCGATGTTCGCAGGCGCGTGCGACGACGAGTACATCCCGCCGCGCACCCCGCACGCCTCCGCGAGCGCCGCCGCCGCCGCGCCGATGACGCCCGCCGAACGCCGCGAGGCCGCCTGCAAGGCCCAGAGCCTCCCCCCGCCCGCCGCGCCGTCCCAGGGCGTCGCGAGCGCGGAGGCGCCGCACGGCGCCGTCGCCCGGGTCGACGTCGAAGGCGCGGCCGACGAGGCACGCGCACGCGCCGCGCTCGGCATCGCCAAGGGCGACCCGTTCGACGCCGCCAAGGCCGGCGCCGCCATCCGCCACCTCTACGAGCTCGGCGACGCGGACGACGTGCACCTCGAGGCGCGCACCACGCCGCAAGGCGTCGAGCTCCGCTACACCGTCCGTCCCAAGGCGAAGCTCGGCGAGGTCGTCATCCACGGCGGCTCGCTCATCGACGTCCCCGAGCTCGAGCGCGCGCTGCACGCCAAGGCCGGCGGCACGTACGAGCCGGCCACCGTCGCCTCGTCGCGCGCCGCCCTCGTCGACTCGCTCCACCAGCGCGGCTACCTCGACGCGTCGTTGAACGTCGTCGGCATCCGCACGGGCGGCGACGTCGACCTCTGCGTGGAGCTGCACGAGGGGTCGAAGGTCACCGTCGATCGCGTCGCGTTCAGCGGCATCTCCCGGATCAAGGAGGAGGAGCTCCGCGCGCTGATCGACACCGACGGCGGCCACGTCAACGCGGCCGGCGGCGTGCTCGATCCGGGCAAGCTCGACGACGCCATCGTCAAGATGAACACGCTCTACTTCGACCGCGGCATGATCAGGGCCAGCGTCACCGGCAAGACCCAGCGCAACGCCGACAAGGTGAGCATCACGTTCGCCATCGAAGAGGGCCCCGTCTTCACCGTCCGCCGCTACGAGATCACCGGGGACATGGTCGGCGACGCCGGCGCGTACAGGAAGCTCCTCTCGCAGCGCTCGAAGGAGCCCTTCTCCCCCGCCAAGCTCGACGCCGACATGCACAAGATCGCCGAGCTCGACGAGAAGCGCGGGCGCAAGGACCTCCAGATCCAGCCCGACACGCACATCGACGACAAGAACGACACCGTGGACGTCGTCCTCCACGTCGTCGACCCGAAGAAGGTCCAGGCCGCGCCGCCTCCGCCGCCCAAGCCGAAGAAGTGACCGACGCCGCGCCGGACTCGGAACCGAGAGAGCTCGTCCGCGGTCCGAGCCGCGCGGCGTTCGCGTTCATCTTCGTCACCGTCGCGCTCGACATGCTCGCGCTCGGCGTGATGGTGCCGGTCCTGCCGAAGCTCGTGGTGCAGTTCGAGGGCGGCGACATGAGCCGCGCCGCGACGGTGACGGGCATTTTCGGCTTCGTCTGGGCCGCGATGCAGTTCGCCTTCTCGCCCGTGCTCGGGGTCCTGTCGGACCGCCACGGGCGCCGGCCCGTCGTGTTGCTCTCGAACCTGGGGCTAGGCCTCGACTACGTCATCATGGCGCTCGCGCCGTCGCTGTCGTGGCTGCTGGTCGGGCGCATCGTCTCGGGCATCACCGCGGCGAGCTTCCCGACGGCGAGCGCCTACATCGCCGACGTGACACCGCCCGAGAAGCGCGCCGCGCGCTTCGGCATGCTGGGCGCCGCGTTCGGGCTCGGGTTCATCGTCGGGCCGGCCGTCGGCGGCGTGCTCGGCGAGATCGACCTGCGCCTGCCCTTCTGGGTCTCGGCCCTCCTCAGCCTCGCCAACGCGGCGTACGGCTTCTTCGTCCTGCCCGAGTCGCTCCCGCCGGAGCGGCGCAGCCGCGCGCCCTGGTCGAAGGCGAACCCGCTCGGGTCGCTCGAGCTCTTGCGCAAGACGCCGGGCCTCATGGGGCTCGCGGGCGCGACGTTCCTCTACTTCGTCGCCCACGAGGCGCTCCCGGCGACGTTTGTATTGTACACGGATTACCGCTACGGCTGGAGCGAGCGCACCGTGGGCCTCGCGCTCGCGACGGTCGGCCTCTCGTCCGCGCTGGTCAGCGGGCTCCTCGTCGGGCCGCTGGTCAAGCGCGTCGGCGAGCGGGCGACGCTCATCGTCGGCCTGGTGTTCGGTGCCGCGGCCTTCGCCGTCTTCGGCCTCGCCACGACCACGGCGTGGATCTTCACCGGCATCCCCGTCGACGCCCTGTTCGGCCTCACCGGGCCCGCGATGCAGGCGCTGATGACCCACACCACAGGCCCCTCCGCCCAGGGCCAGCTCCAGGGCGCGCTCGGCAGCATGCGCGGCATCACCGGCATGATCGGCCCCCTCGTCTTCACGCAGGTGTTCGCCAAGTCGATCGGCCGGGCCGCGCTCCTGCCGCTCCCGGGCGCCACGTATTTGCTGGCCGGGGCGTTCGTGGCGGCCAGCCTCTTCATCGTCCTCGCCGCGACCCGCAGGGCGACTTAACGAGCTATATTGCCGCGCATGTCCGAGCCCGCCCTCCACGCCGCCGACCCCGAAATCGCCCAGCTCATCGACGAGGAGAACCGTCGCGAGCACGACACCGTGCGCCTCATCGCGAGCGAGAACTACGCCTCGCGCGCGGTGATGGAGGCGACCGGGTCGTGCCTCACCAACAAGTACTCCGAGGGCTACGCCGGCAAGCGCTACTACGAGGGCCAGCAGACCATCGACAAGGTCGAGCAGCTCGCGATCTCCCGCGTGCGCGCGCTCTTCGCCAGGAACGCGACCGGAAGTGCCGACGACATCCACGTCAACGTCCAGCCGTACTCGGGCAGCCCGGCCAACCTCGCCGTCTACCTCGCCTTCTGCCAGGCCGGCGACACCATCATGGGCCTCGGCCTCCCCTTCGGCGGCCACCTCACCCACGGCCACACCGTCTCGATCACCGGCAAGTACTTCAAGAGCGTGCCCTACGGCGTGCGCAAGGAGGACTGCCGCATCGACATGGACGGGGTGCGCAAGCTCGCGCGCGAGCACAAGCCCAAGGTCCTCTGGGCCGGCACGACGGCGTACCCGCGCACGCTCGACTTCGCCGCGTTCCGAGAGATCGCGGACGAGGTCGGCGCCATCCTCGCCGCCGACATCGCGCACATCTCGGGCCTCGTCCTCGCGGGCGTCCACCCTTCGCCCGTCGGCATCGCCGACGTCGTCACGACGACCACCCACAAGACCTTCCGCGGCCCGCGCGGCGGCATGATCCTCTGCAAGAAGCAGCACGCCTCCGCCATCGATCGCGCCGTGTTCCCGGGCCTCCAGGGCGGCCCGCACAACCACACCACGGCCGCCATCGCCGTGGCCGCGCTCGAGGCGAGCCGTCCCGAGTTCGTGCAGTATGCAAAGAACATCGTGCAGAACGCCAAGGCGCTGGGCGAGGCGCTCGCGGCCAAGGGCTACCAGCTCGTGACCGGCGGCACCGACAACCACCTGCTCTTGATCGACCTCACGAACAAGAACGTCCCCGGCAAGGTCGCGGCGCAGGCGCTCGACAAGGCCGGCCTCGTCCTCAACTACAACGCGGTGCCGTTCGATCCGCGCAAGCCCTTCGACCCGTCGGGCCTGCGCATCGGCACGCCGGCGGTCACGTCGCGCGGGATGGGCGTGGCCGAGATGGCGCGCATCGCGGAGTGGACGGATCGCGTGGTCGCCGCGCCGGCGGACGAGGCGCTGCTCGCGAACATCGCCGGCGAGGTGAAGGAGATGTGCTCCAAGTTCCCCGCGCCGGGCATCCGCGTCTGACCGCGGGATGGCCGACCTAGAGCTCGAGGCTGCGCGCGCCCGGCGAAACCCGTGGATGACGGCGGCGTCGTGCATTCCGTGGGCGCTCATCCCCGTGCTGCTCCTGCTCTCGTGGGTCACCGGCGCGCCCTTCTTCGCGCTGACGCCTCACCTGGCGATCATCGGTGCGCTCGTATTCACCCTCACGTGGAGGCGGAAGCCACGCGCGCTGAGCGAGACCGTGCGCGTCCGCGTGACCCCGTCCGAGCTTCGCATCGCCGACGAGATCATCCCGCGCGAAGCCGTGAAGGTCGCCGAGCTCCTGCCCGGCAGGCCGAATCCCGTCGTGCGCGTCGCGGCCCGCGGCCGGGCCAGGCAGGACGTGATCGTCCGCGACGAGAAGACCGCACACGTCCTGCTCAAGGCGCTCGGCTTCGATCCCTCGCAGACCACCGCGACGTACCGGCTCCAGTCGCTCGCGATCGTTCGCCATCGCTACGCGCCGCTGGCCGTCATCCCCATCGTCTTCTTGGCGGCCATGCTCGCGGGCTCGCTGCACGCCCCGTGGATCCCGGCCTTGCTGCCCTTCCTCATCGTCGCGCTGCTCCTCCTGTTCCTCGTCCCGGCGAGGCTCGTCGTGGGCGTCGACGGCCTGCTCTTGCAGTGGCTCTGGATGCGCGAGTTCATCCCCACCAAGGAGATCGCGGACGTACGCCGGTTCGTGCTCGGATCCGGACGCAACCGCGTCAGCGGCGTGGAGCTCGGGCTTCGCAACGGGAGGGCGGTGAAGCTTCCCATCGGCTCGGTGTGGGGTGACGACGCGGCGGGCGTGGTGCAGCAACGCGTCGAGGACGTTTTGGCCCTGGCGAAGGGATCGGCGCACGTCGCGGAGGACGCGCTCCTGCTCGCGCGCGGTGAGCTCGAGGTTCGCGACTGGATCGGTCGGCTCAAGGCCATCGGCACCGGCGCCACGGCCACGCTTCGCACGGCGCCCGTCATGCCCGAGCGGCTGTGGCGCGTCGCGCTCGATCCGGAGCAGGCGCCCCTGGCGCGCGCGGCCGCGGCCGTCGCTCTCGCGCCGTCGCTCGACCAGGGGGGCCGCGTGCGCCTGGCGGAGGTCGCGAAGACAACGGCGGCGCCGAAGCTGCGCGTGGCCCTCGAGCGGGCGGCGTCCGATGCCTCGGAGGAGGAGATCGAAGAAGCGCTGCGCGAGATCGAGCGCGGCTAGCTAGACGCGACGGGCAGAAGTTCGAGCTACTCTCGGGCGGGGACGCGCAAACCGATTACCCGCTCGGCAAGAAGACGATGCACCAACTGTTCTGCTCCACGTGCGGCGTTCACGCCTTTGGCCGGTACGAGGCGGGCGGCAGCGAGAAGGTCATCGTGAACCTGCGCTGCCTGGAGGGCGTGGACGTCGATGCGCTCGAGGTCCGGACATTCGTCGGCAAGAGCTACGCATGACCGTCAAGACGCGGGAGCCCATTCTGGCCCTCGAGCGCGCCGCGGAGTGGCACGCCTGGTTGGCCGAGCACCATGCGCGCTCGCGCGGCGTGTTGCTGCGCATCCCCAAGGCGGGCGGGCCGAAGGCGCTGACGTACGCGAGCGCGCTGGACGTCGCCCTCGCGTGGGGGTGGATCGACAGCCAGAAGCGCGCGCTCGACGCGACGGCGTGGCTGCAGCGCTTCACGCCACGCACCGCGAAGAGCCCCTGGTCCAAGATCAACCGCGCGAAGGCGGAGGCGCTCCTCGCCGCCGGGAAGCTGGAGCCGCCCGGTCGCGCGGAGGTGGAGCGCGCCCGGCGTGACGGCCGGTGGGATCGCGCCTACGACGGCGCGCGCGCCGCCACCGTGCCGGACGATCTCGCCGCGGCGCTCGCGCGAAACCCGAGAGCGCGCACCTTCTTCGAGAAGCTGGATAGCGCGAACCGTTACGCGATCCTGTATCGGATCCAGACCGCGAAGAAGCCGGAGACGCGCGCCGAGCGCGTCACGAAGTTCGTGGCGATGTGCGCGAAGGGGGAGACGGTTCACCCTCCGCGCGCCGCGGGGAAGCGCGCGACGTGAGCCTGCACAGCGGGCCCGGACCCCGACATCATTGAACAAACTCCGTCACTCTTGCCTGAGTCACGTCGCCGTGGCATAGCGCGGCGCATGAAACCGTTTTTCATCTCGCCCGCGATGGTGCTCCTCCTCGCTTGCGGCGCGTCGCCGGAGACGGCCAGCGAGTCCGCGAAGGCGACGACGAGCGCGCCCGGCGCCACGATCGAGTTTGCCAAGGACTGGTCGGTCACGCAGACGGGGACGATCGCGCCCGCGGAGTCGCTCACGTTTCGCTACGACCTCTCGCGCCTCTCGAAGTGCCGCGCCGTCGAGTACGGGCAGCCGGCGTGGGCGGTGCTGGCGTACGTGAGCTTCGACGGGCGCGCGCCGACCGCGCTCGTGCTCGCGCCGCAGAACGGCGTGACGAGCGGCGTGGTCGAGCAGACGATCCCCGTCCCCGTCGCGTCGGACGTCGCGCTGTGGTTCCACGCGTCGGACGATCACGGCTGCGTCGAGTGGGACTCGCAGTTCGGCCAGAACTTCCACTTCTCGATCGCGAAGTCGCAGCGCCCCACGATCCGCTTCGGCGGCGATTGGCAGAACCGCGTCGACGGCGCCGTCGGCCCCGGCACCGTGCTCGTCGACTACGACACGTCGCGCGCGCCGTGCCACTCGACGTACAACGGCAACGACGCGTACGGCGTCACGATGTACGCGTCGATCGACGGCCAGACGCCGACCACGCAGAGCATGGTGACGCAGGTCGACGCGCGGAACTTCGCGACGCCGCGCTACGTGTCGCTCCCGCAGGGCGACCACACGCTGTCGATCTGGTTCGAGAACAACGACACCTACGGCTGTCACGCGTGGGACAGCGACTACGGCGCGAACTACTCGTTCGGCTACTGAGTCCCGCTCAGGGAGACCCTCAGCCTACCTCGGCTGGAGCTAGGCCGCCGCCCCCGCGCGACGCCGCGCCACCGCGCGCGCCGCCATCGCCGCGGCAGCGCGACCGGAGGCGAGGCAGCTCGCGACGCCGCAGGAGAACACGCCCGAACCCGCCAAGAACAGGTTCGGCAGCGGGGTCTTGGTGCCGAAGCGGCCGCGCCCCATCTGCTCCGGGGTGTGCGCCAGTCCGTACGCTCCGCCACGAACCGCCATCGTGTACGTCTCGTTCGTGAGCGGCGTGGAGCTCTCGCGGACGACCACGTCCCCGACGAGCCCGGGCCAGCGCTTCTCGACCGATTCGAGCAGCGATTCGGTCACGCGTCGTTTCTCCGCTTCGTAGTCGGCCCCGCGCTGCGCCGGCGGCAGGTCCTTCCAGCGCTCGAACATGGAGTACGGGACGAGGGTCACGATCTCGAGCGTGGAACAGCCGGGCGGCGCGAGCGTCCCCGACGCGTCCTTCAGCGAGGACGGCGAGAGGAAGAACATAGCGCGCCCGGGCAGGCGGCCGCTCAGCACTTCGTCGTAGGCGCGCTCGACGTCCCAGTCCGCGTAGTCCCAAACGCTGACTCGCCCGAGGCCGTACGCGCGCAGATCCCGCTTCATGCCGAGGTATACGCCGAAGCTCGCGATGGAGGGCTCGGTGCAGCGCATTCGTTCGCGCAGCTCGCGCGGGAGCGTGGAGGGATCGAGCAGGCGCCCGAAGGTGAGCGTCGGGTCGGCGTTCGAGATGACGACGTCGGCCTCGATGCGCTCTCCGCTCGCCAGCGAGACCCCGACGACCCGGCTGTCGCGCGTGAGGATCTTCTCGACCCGCACCGCCGTGCGGAATCGCGCGCCATGCTTCTCCGCCGCGGCGGCGAGCGCGTCGCGGAGCCCTCCGCCGCCCCCGTTCGGGTAGAACCCGCCGTCGCCGTAATACGCGAGCACGCCGAGGCCGACCTGCGCTGCGGCTCGGGAAGGCGGCAGGCCGTAGTCACCCGACGTGGCGGCGAGCACCGCGCGTGCCCGCGGGTCGGTCACGTACGCGCGGAGCACGTCGGCGTACGTTCGGTGCGCCCATCGTAGGACGGAGGGAACCTTCGGCAGCGCGCGGAGGTCCTCGAGGTGCAGGTGGCGGACAGCCGCGTGGTGGAGGGCGCGGTTGACCTCCGCCGAGCTCTCGACGAGCTTGAAGAAGCGACGGAGCCCGTGCTCTTCCTTGGGAAAGCGCTCGATCAACCGATCGCAGAAGCGATCGAGCCCGCGGCAGTTGCGGATCTCGAAGTCCGGGAATCGGTAGACGTCGAACCCCTCGGGGTCGAGCTCGTTCAACAGAGCCTGGGGATCGACGCCGACCCCGGCCAGTAGCTGGTACAGCGGCTGCCCTGGTCGCCCCTGGCCGAGGTAGTGAACGCCGAGGTCGAACTTGTAGCCCTCCCTCACGAACGGGCTCAAATACCCGCCGATCTGCTCGGCCTGCTCGAGCGCGAGCACGTCGAAGCCGTTCTTCGCCAAGTAGCCGGCCGCGGCGAGGCCGCCGGCTCCCGTCCCGATGACAATCGCGTGTGTGGTACCCATCGCCACCGCGCCGTGCACGCGATGTTCCGTTCGCAGGCGCCGATGTTTCCCGTGATGCGCGGGCGTCGACGCCGCGAGACGTGCGCAAAGCAACGCAGTCGTTGCGGCGAGGACTGCGAGATCGGCCGCGAGCTCGATCGTGGCGGCGGACGAGGTCGGCGGCAAGCCCGAAGACGCGCTCGGAGGCGGCGGTCTTGCCACGTTTTCGCCGAACGGGCGCTCCGCGAGATCGAGCGTGGCTAGCTACGTCGGGTTGCAGGGCCCGTCGCAGAACGGCTTGATGTCGCCGTTCTTGAAGAACTCGTCGGCCTGATCCATCGCCGGCTTCAGGTAGCGCACCTCGCCGTGCGGATCGGTACCGTCCGTCGCGGGGACGTTGGTCAGCGGCGCCGGCGCCAGGCCGAAGTCGTACTCGACGACCGCGGAGCCGTCCGTGATCGGCCCGTCCGCGTCGGGGATGCCGAACACCTCGCGGTTGAGGGGCTTGAGGTTCTTCGCGCCGATCGTCCGCGCGATGAAGTGCGCCCCGAGCGGCGTCACCTGGTGGTCGCCGAGGGCGTCGGCGATCAGCACGCGGTGCGTCGGCGAGAGCAGCTCCGCGTAGCCGTCGGGCTCGGTGCGGTCCCACTCCATCTGCAAGACCGCCTGGATCAGCCGCCCGTCGAGGCCGTTCGGGTACGACCCGCGCAGCATCAGCTTGTAGCCGGAGAAGTCCTCGCTGCGGTCGAGGAGCAGCTCGTACGGCATCCCGGGCTCGCCGAGCATGCCGCGCGTCACGTCGGTCGTGATGGACATGTACGTCGTGCCGAAGATGCCGCCCTGGCTGTCGCCGCGGTAGAAGCGCCGCGTGGTGTCGACGATGGACTGGCCGTTTTGCTGCAGGTTGGGATCGTTCGCGAGGCCGCCCATGAGCATGCGCATCGCGAGCAGGGAGTTGACGAAGCCCTGGTGCTGCCGGTCGACCGCGCCGTGGAAGATGGAGATGTCGTTCCGGATGGCGTCGATGAGGATCGGGACGTCGTCGTGCGCCATGCCCGCCCAGTCCACGGCGATTCCGACATAGTTGTACTGTCCACACATCTGCGCGAAGTACGAGTCGGTCCCATCCTCCAGCGAGCCGAGCAGGCCGTGGCCGTTCTGGAGGATCGGCGCCGGGTTCGTCGGCGTGGCGCTCGGCGGGATCAGCACGACGAACGGGAACCGCGCGGTGCCGTTCTGCGCGGGCTTGCCGCTCGAATCGCGGACGAGGCGCTCGTCGTCGCCCGGATCGGGGCGGGTGAGATAGAGCGGCACGGTCATCATCCCGTGGAGGCGCTTGCTCAGCCACTGGTTGGGCGCGGCCTCGACCTGCGTGATGGTGAAGCTCGGGCCCTGCGCGCCCACGGTGGCGAGGGCGTCGTCGCGCATCGCGAGCAGATCGCCGGTCGCGTTCTCCTGGGTGGCGGTGGTGTAGTCCCACGCCACCTGCAGCGAGCCGCGATCGATGCCGGCCGCGGAGAGCTTGCCGAACACGTCCTCGAGGTGAGCGCGGCGCGCCTCGAGCGCGGCGTCCTGGGTGATGCGCCCGTCGCGGAGCGCCTGGAAGGCCACGCTCGGCGGGATCACCGCGCCGTTGGCGTCCACCACGCGGCGCACGGCCGCGATGTAGCGCGTCCCGTTCTTGAGCCGCACGACGGGGTGAAGCATGAGCGCGTTGTCGTCGTCGTGGAACGTGCTGACGTCGATCTCGGCGAGGTGCGGCACGAGCGCGCCCGTGTCGGCTTCCATCAGGATGGTCGGCGAGCTCGTCGTGATCGAGTCGGCGAGGTGGTTCTCGTCGGGCAGCCCGGCAGCCGTCGCGCCGGGCAAGAAGGTCATCGCGCACTCGCCTGGCGAGAAGCCGTCGCGCCAGGAGAGCGTCTTCGGATCGATCGGCTTGCCGAGCGTGGGGACCGGGAGCGTGTTCGCGCCGAAGACGACGTGGCCGCTCGCGTCGCGCCAGAGATCGTTGGGGAACGGAAAGCCGCAGTGCTCGGGCACGATCGGATCGCACCCCTCCGGGACGACGGCGGGATCGGGCGCCGACGAGCACGCCGCTCCCGTGATCGCCCCGACCGCGATCAGAGCGGCGGCTATGCGCATGTCGTGGGACCGCGCCGGCGGCGCAGGACCGCGCCCAGCACCGCGAGCAGCGCGAGGCCGGCGCTCCGTGCGCCCCCTCCCGCGGGGCTCGTCTCGCAGGCGCAGCCGCCCGACATGCCCACGCCCGGGCCGTTGACCGCGTTGCCCAGGATGTGAACGGCGGTGTCGGGCGAGAGCGGATCGTTCGACGCGAAGTGCACGAGCACGTCGAACGGGCCGACCGCGTCGGGCGCGATCGCCACCTTGAACGTGGACGACTGCTTGGGCGAGACGGAGAAGTGCGCGGCGTTCACCAGCGACGCCATCGGGGCCGGCGTGTCAGCGGTCACGACCAGCAGCTCCTCGCCGACGTCGCTCACGCCGATGCTCTCGTCGGTCGCGACGCCCACCGGGATGTCGCCCACGTCGATGACGGTGTGATCGAGCTGGATCTCCGGCAGCGGGACGTGCATCGCGACCGGGTCGAAGTCCCACGGCTCGGGCGTGGACGCAGGCAGCGGCAGCGGCAGATCGGCGAGTGGCAGCGTGAAGTCGCTTCCGAGGATCGAGAAGTAGAACGCCGGGATGAAGTGCAGCGTCACCTGGCGGACGACCTCGCCGTGGATGAAGACGCTCGTGTCGAACGACGGCGTCGGCGAGATCAGCAGGCGCGACGAAGCGACGTTCGGATCGACGAGCGGGATGGGCGAGGCGCCGTTCTGCTCGTCGAAGGCGATGCGGAGCGTGTCGTACCAGGCCGAGAACGTGGCCGCGCCGTCGAGCTCGAACCCGCCCGAGATGCCCGGGATGTTCGTGATCAGGCTCACGAGGTCCACCTGCGCGATCTTCTGCGTCGCGGTGGTCGCGGAGACGCCCGGCGCGTCGCCCTTGCCGTGCCACGCCCACGGGTCGAACGTCTGCGAGCCCTGCGCGAGCAAGTTGACGTTGGGAAGGTACGGGATGTTGCCCGTCCAGGAGTACGTCTTGCCGGCGACGGTGACGGTGAAGCGAGCCTGCGCCGAGACCACGAAGCCGTCGTCGATCGAGATGCGGCCCTGCCCCGCCGTGCCCTTCGGCGTGAGCGTGATGGGGTCGGGCCAGGTGGAGTCGAGCGTGCCGGCGAGGTCGACCTGCGTGCGATCGTGGATCGCCGCGATCACGCGGATCTGGATGGGCGAGTTGGCCGGCACCCAGCCGGTGTCGTAGTCGAAGTCCGCCGGGCCCTTCTCGAGCTTCGAGACCGCGAGCGGCCCGCGCTCGCACTGGGGCTCGAGCGCCGAGCACATCGACGCGGCGACCGGGGCCGCGCTCGCGACCGCCGGCGCTCCGACCACCACCGCCACGACGGCGACCGAAAGACCCCAACGACGACCCACGCCCGCCATTGGAGCGCGCGCGGCCCGGGTGGTCAACACCCGACTCACCTGGCCAGGAGGCCGCGCACGCCGGGCTTGCCGTCCTTGGTCGCGGGGGGCCTCCTCGAGCTCCTGGGCGTCGAGCTTGGTGCGCCCGATGACGTCGTCCTGCTGCTTGGCGCTCAGCTTCGCGAACGCGGCTCGGTCGTGGGCGGCTCCGAGGCCCAAGGCGCCGCGATCCTGCGGCAAGCGCTCGAGGATGCGGTCGATGGCGGCGAGCGCGTCGCCCGACTGGAAGTCGGGCTCGATCGAGTAGCCCGACGGGGCGAGGACGACGGCCTGCGGCGTGCCCATGGCGCCATCGTATGAAGGCGCGGCCGACGTGCGATCCCTAACGCCACCCCTCGAAAGCGGCCTTTTTGCGGGGTGGCGCGCGTTGGCACTCCCATTGCTGAGGAGGGTAGGAATGCGCGAGACGCCCCGCCCGAAGGTCCGCGACTGGCTCGCGCTCGACCGCGCCGTCAGCTCCCAGGTGCGCGTGCACGGGTGGGTCAAGGAGTGTCCGCTGCCGTTCGCCGCGGCCCCGGGCGCGCACGACGCGATCGAGATCGCCGTCATCCAGTCCGGGGCCGTGAGCTACACCGTGTCGGGTCGCGAGACCGTCGTCCCCGAGGATCACGTCATCGTGGTGCCGCGCGGCGTCGAGCACCAGACGACCTTCCACACGGCCGTCCGGGGCATCGCGCTGTGGCTGGGCCCCGACTTCGTCGCCGAGATCGCCGACGCGATGGGCCCGGAGATCGCCGGCCTCGCGCTCCGTCCCGGGCTGCTCGGGACCAAGAGCTCGCGCGTCCTCACGCTCCTCGGCATCCTCGCCGACGAGGTCCGCGCGGCGGCCCCCGGCCACACGCGCGCCGCCGAAGCGCTCGCGGAGAGCGTCGTGATCGAGGTGCTGCGCAAGGCCCCGCGGCCGGCGAACCAGCCCGGCGGCCGAGATCCGCGCGTCGCGCAGGCCATCGCGCAGATGAACGCGTCGTTCGCCGACCCGCTCGGCATCGACGACCTCGCGAAGACCGCGCGAATGAGCCGGTTCCACTTCAGCCGCCTGTTCCGGGACGAGACCGGCCAGGCGCCGTACCAGTACCTGCTGCGCGTGCGGCTGGCGAAGGCGGCGGAGCTGCTGCGCGGCGGGCATCACTCGGTGACCGAGGCAGCGCTCGCGGCCGGCTTCTCCGATCTGAGCCGGTTCGCGAGCATGTTCAAGAAGCACACCGGCAAGCGGCCGAGCGACCTGCTCCGCGAAGCACGATCGGCGTAGCGAACCGCACGAAACGCGCAGCGCGAGAGCGTCGCGGCTGGCAGCGTGGAGCTCATGAAAACTCGCTCGCTGATGGTCCTCTTTCTCTTCGCTCCTTCCCTGGGCTGCGGCGCCGTCGCGCCCTCCGACGCCCCCGACGGCTCGCCGCCCGACGCGGGCGCGGACGCGCAACCCGCCGGCGATGCCTCGATCGACGCGACCGCCGCGCCGCTCGCCGCGATGGAGTTCCCGCGCAGCGTCTTCGGAGCGGCCACGGGCAAGGACGGTCGCGTCCGTGCCTTCGGCGGCCTGAGCACCGTGGGCCTGGCGAAGTCGGCGGAGGCCTACGACGAAGCGACCAACGCCTGGTCGCAGGGGGCCTTCGCGACCGTCCCGCGCTACGGACACACCGTCACCGAGGACGCGAGCGGCAAGGTCTACGTCCTCGGCGGGACCTCCGACGGCGCGGATCCGATCGCGGGCGTCGAGGTGTACGACCCCGGGTCCGACTCGTGGTCCGCGGCGCCCGACATGCCCACGGCCCGCCTCGGGCTCGCGGCGGCGACCGCCAAGGACGGGCGCATCTTCGCGATCGGCGGCGGCGTCCCCGGCAGTCCGATGAGCGTGGTCGAGATCTACTCACCCGACACCAAGGCGTGGTCCGCGGGGCCGAGCATGCCCACCGCGCGCCTCTCGCTCCAGGCCGTCACCGGCCCCGACGGGCTCATCTACGCGATCGGCGGCCGCGACGCGAACACGACGCCGCTCGCGGTCGTCGAGGTGCTTGATCCCGTGAACGGCACGTGGACCAGCGGGCCTCCGATGTCGAGCGCGCGCTACTGGTTCGGCGCGACGCTGGCCCACGACGGCCGCATCGTCGTGGCCGGAGGCATCGGCGACACCGGCTTCCTCGACAGCGTCGAGGCGCTCACCGTCGGCGTCGGCTGGTCGAAGCTGGCGCCGCTCCCCGAGACGCGCGCGTGGCTCGCCACAGCGGTCACACCCGCGGGACACGTGCTCGCCATCGGCGGCTCGCACCCGAGCGGCCCCGGCCAGCCCGCGCCGCTGGCGACGATGTTCGCCTACGACCCCGCCGCGAACGCCTGGTCGCAGTAGCGCCGCGTCAGGCGACGCGCTCGTGGTCTTGGTCGCGACGGCCGCTGAGGCGGCGGCGCGATCAGCGCAGGACGACGGAGTCGCTGAACGGCGCGCTCTTGACCGTGCCGGCGGCGACGTCGAGGGTGAAGTCGAACGTCCCCGCGGGCGTCGTGGCCGGGAGGTTGATGGTGATCGCCGCCGAGCCGGTGGACGCGGGCGAGGGCAGCGGCCCGTGGTCGATGGTGACCTTGCTGCTGCTGAAGTCGTAGGAGTCGACCACCGCGGCGTCGTCGGTGAACCAGACGGTGGCGTGCAACGTGTGGGTGCCGTCCGGGTTCGGATCGACCGCGGACGGAATCCCGAGCGAGGTGATGATGGGCGTGCCGCGCGCGGTCGTGCACGTACCGTCGGCGCAGACCGCGCCGGTCGGGCAGCGGTGACCGCACGCCCCGCAGTTGTAGACGTCCGTCGCGAGGCTCGTACAGATGCCCTTTCCCTCGCAGTCGACGAGCTGCAGGTTGCAGTTGCCAGAGAGCGAGCACCCGGGAGCAGCGGCGAGCGCGAGCGCTGTCGCGGTCACGACCAGGGTGGACACGAGCAGTCTGCGCATGGGGAGTCCTCTCGGGGCCACTATAGTCACGTCAGCGCATCGCCGTCAGCCAGCGTCCCACGGCCCGGAACGCGTCGCCGCGGCCGAACTGGAGCAGGTGGCCGCCCTCGAACCGCACGATCTCCGCGCCAAAGTGCCGCGCGAGCCGCTCGGCGTGGGCCGGCGGCGTGATGCGGTCGGCTTCCGCCGCCACGATCAACACCCGCTCCGAGGGCACGAGGCTGGGCCTCGCGAACGGGCTCACGATGCGGTTCGCCTCCTCGAGCGCGGCGTGCTGCAGGCGGGCCTGCTCGCCCTGCCCGAGCCTCCCCTGATCGCGCGCGAAGTCGGCGAGCGACGCGAGCGGGATGATCGGCACCGCGAACGAGAGGCCGCGCTCCACCGTCGCGAGCAGCGACGTCGTGTAGCCGCCGAGGCTCATCCCCATCACGCCCACCCTCGGCACGCCTCGCCCGCGCAAGAACCCGATGAGCGCCCGCAGGTCGAACATCGCCTGACGGAAGCCTTCGTTGGTGAAGCGCGGATCCGCGCCGGGGAACGGCGGCGGCCCGCGGCGATCGCGCGCCGAGCGCAGCGCGTGGAAGGGCAAGAGGGCGAGCGCCAGATCGTAGCGCTGCGCGAGCCACGCGATCGGCCACGCGCGCTCCTCGATGGCCCACTGTCCGGCGAGATAGCCGTGGATGAGCACGATCGCCGGTCGCGGCGACGCCCCGAGGTACAGCCTCGCCCGCGCGGTGCGGTTCGCGACGTGGGCGAGGTACTTCTCGCGGAGCTCGGGCAGGTAAGGCTCGAAGTGGCTCGGCCACGCCGCGTCGTAGACCGTGACGCCGTCCTTCATCTCGCGGACGAGAGCGAGCGAGGGGTCGATCGGCGCGGGCGGCGTGAAGAACGCGTCCGGCTCTCGCCACAGCTCAGGCGTGCCGTAGGCGTCTCGGATCGCCGCGAGCGCGCCCATGCGCTCCTCGTGCGGCAATTTCTCGGCGCGCGAGCCGCGCGTGCGGTTGCGGCTTTGGACCGCGAGCGTCGCGGCCCGATCGAACGCCGCGGCGGCGGCACCCAGTAGGCTCATCGTGTCGACATCCTAGCGTGCTTCCGGAGTAGAGTCGCTCGCGTGGACATCGGCATCTCGTACAAACAGAAGCCCGTCTCCGGCAACTACGACGCGATCGTGATCGGCTCGGGTATCGGCGGGCTGGCGACGGCCGCGGTCCTGGCCAAGCGCGCGCGCAAGCGCGTCCTCGTCCTCGAGCGCCACTACACCGCCGGAGGCTTCACGCACTCCTTCACGCGACCGGGCTACGAGTGGGACGTCGGCGTGCACTACATCGGCCAGGTCGGCGAGCGCGGCCCGCTCCGCGCTCCGTTCGAGTACATCACCGAAGGGCGGCTCGACTGGGCGCCGCTGCCGGACGTCTACGACCGAGTCTATCTGGGAGACCGCTCGTACGACTTCGTGGCCGGGACCAAGCGCTTCCTCGCCACGATGAAGGAGAGGTTCCCGAGCGAGGCTCGCGCCCTGGATCGCTACGTGGATCTCGTCAAGGCGTGCGGGCGCGCGGGCACGCCGTACTTCCTCGACAAGGCGCTCCCCGGCGCGGCGTCGCGCGTCCTCGGCCCGCTGCTGCGCGCGCGCTACCTGCGCCACGCGAGGGCGACGACGGCGGAGGTCATGGCGTCGCTCACGCGCGACCGCGAGCTCGTCTCGGTGCTCACGGCGCAGTTCGGCGACTACGGGCTGCCTCCCCGCCAGTCGAGCTTCGCCATGCACGCCGCGGTCGTCGGGCACTACCTCGGCGGCGCGTACTTTCCGGTCGGCGGCTCCTCGGCCATCGCGCGCGCGATCGCGCCGACGATCGAGTCGGCGGGCGGCGCGATCTACGTGAGCGCCGAGGTGGCACAGGTGATCGTCGAGGGCGGGCGCGCGCACGGCGTCCGCATGGCGGACGGCCGCGAGGTCCGCGCGCCCGTCGTGATCAGCGACGCCGGCATGGCGAACACGTTCGGCCAACTCGTGCCGGCCGCCTCGGTCCCCCGCGCGGCGACCGAGGCGCTGTCGCGCGTGAGCGCGTCGGTCGGGCACATGTGCCTGTACCTGGGGTTCGAGCACACCGACGAGGAGCTGGGCCTGAGCGGCACCAACCTGTGGATCTACCCCGACGGGGACCACGACGAGAACATCGCCCGCTTCCTCGCCGACCCGGAGGCGCCGCTGCCGCTCGTCTACGTCTCGTTCCCGTCCGCGAAGGATCCGACGTTCCGGGAGCGCCACCCCGGCCGCGCGACCGTCGACGTGATCACGCTCGCCCGCTACGACTGGTTCGAGCGCTGGAGCGGAAGCCGCTGGAAGAAGCGCGGCGCCGACTACGACGCGCTCAAGGAGCGCTTCACCGAGCGCATCCTCGAGGTGCTCTTTTCGAAGGTGCCGCAGCTCCGCGGGAAGATCGCGTTCATGGAGCTGTCGACGCCGCTCACGACGCGCCACTTCGGAGGCCATCCGCACGGCGAGCTCTACGGCCTCGACCACACGCCGGCGCGCTTCCGCCTCCCGCTCCGCCCCGCCACGTCGATCCGCGGGCTCTTTCTGACCGGCCAGGACATCAGCACGTGCGGAGTCGGGGGCGCGCTGCTCGGCGGCGTGATCACCGCGGCCGCGATCGAAGGGCCGGGGGCGCTGGTCGAGGTGATGCGGCCCTAGTCACTCTTCCAGCCCCGAGAATCGCCGCAGCGCGCGCGCGTCGGGCGTCCGCTCGCCGGCTGCGTCACGCAGCGTCATCGATGACAAGGCGAGCTCGCGCGGCGCGCGGCCGAGCGTCCAGATCGCGAAGAGGGGCTTCTCGTGCTCTCGAGGGATCACGTCGCAGCGCGCGTGGACGGCGAGGCCCGCGGCCGCCGCGCCCCGCTCGACGCGATCGACCGCGCGAGCGTCTCCGCAGACGACGGCGGTACCGTCCTCGCTCATCACCTTCCCCGCCGTCGCGAGGTAGTCCTCCACGCCACCGCGGTACTCGATGCGCGCGTAGGCG
>DATIQP010000460.1:0-15176 GCA_035470765.1 Polyangiaceae bacterium
TTCGACCACCAGCAGCTCAACGAGGTCATGCTCGCCACGCTCCGGACGTCTCACGCCTTGCGCGACGCCGAGGCGGCGTCGTGGGCTCTGCGCATCCCCCGTCGCTCGAAGGTTCCCCCCAGCTCGTCCGTGGTGGAGGCGATCGGGTCGGTCGCGGTCGCGCTGCAGGCCGAGGTCCGGCCTGCGCTCGAAGACCTCGTGGCGTGGCTCGCGACGACCGGGCAGGTCGGGCCGGCCCTTCCGCGCCTGCGACAGGCGCTGGCCGCCATCGTCGAGCCCGACCCGGCCGATCCCGACCAGACCAAGAGCAACCCAGCACTGTCCTAGGCGTCGAAAGCACGCCCCTTGCTTGCCCGCCCGGACGCAGCGAGACTAAATAGCGGGAGCTATATGCGCTTTCGCCTGCGCTACATGAACCACGACCTCGAGCTCAACGAAGGCGAGTTCGTCGTGGGGCGCAACGCAAGCTGCCAGCTCTCGCTGGACGACCCGCTCGTGTCGCGGCGGCACGCCGTGTTCAACGTCCGCGCGGACACCGTGACGGTGGAGGACCTGGGCAGCCGCAACGGCGTCTCGCTCAACGGCGAGCGCATCGCCGGCCGGGTGCTGATGCGCCCCGGCGACAAGGTGCAGATCGGCTCGCAGGAGATGGTCCTCGTCGCGGCGGGGGCCGAGGCCGTGCGCGCGTCGACGCGCAACCCGCTCAAGATGACGCTGCCCAAGATGCCCGAGGTGAACGCGCTCTCGAGCAGCTCGAGCAGGCCGCCGAGCCCGTCGGAGGCCGACCCCGAGGCGAGCATGGTGCGGCGCGCCGACGCGTTCAACCTCCTCGGCAGCGTCGCGGAGAAGGCGCTCGCGATGGGCAAGGCCGCCGAGGCCGAGCGTATCCTCGCGTCGCCGCTGGCCGACGTGATCGAGGCGAGCCGCCAGGGCAAGCGCATCACGCCGTCGCTGCTCGATCAGGCCGCGCGCTTCTCGGCGCGGCTCGCGACCTCGACGGGCAAGGGCGCGTGGGCCGACTACGTCATCGAGCTCTATCAGTCGCAGGGCAGGATGGTGCCGGCTCCGGTGATCGACGAGCTGTACAACGCGTTCCGGCGCGTCAGCGCGATCGACCTCGGCCGCCTGCGGGACTACCTGGACGCGCTTCGCGAGCAGCTTCCGCAGCTCGGTCCGGCGGATCGGTTCCTGTTTCAGCGGATCGAGGGCCTCGAACGGCTCGCTGCGATTCGGTGACGGCGAGAGACTGCGCGGCGGCGCGGGCCACCTCGGCCCGGAGCTCCTCGTCGGCGATGCCCTCGACATCGTGCTGCAGCGCCGGCGGGAGCGGAATCGGGGCGGGGACGGTTCGCGTGGCGCGGCGTTCGACCGGACGGGTCGGGAGCTCGAGGCGCCCGGTGCGGAAGCGCAGCTGATCGACGACGACGCCGTGCTCGCGGAGCCGCGCGCGGATGGTGTCGCTCAGCATCGAGAGCTCGGACGCCCAGGTGCTGGACGTCGTGCGCAGCAGGAGAGTCCCGCCCTCGAGCGAGACGGGAACGGCCTGCTCGGCGATCCGCGGGCCGACGGCCGCCCGCCAGACGACGAACGGCAGCGCCGGCCGCTTGGGGGCGTAGCGGTCCTCTCCGGCCCGCGCCAGGATCGCGACGATCGGCTCCGGCTCGTCTTTGCGACGCCTCCATCGAGTCTTGGCCATGTGCATGGCCTAGCAGTGCTATAGACTCGGCGCATGTGGGAAATCAGCACCGAAACAAGCGTCGCGGCCGCGCACCAGCTCCGCCTCGCGCCCGGTGAGGGCGAGCGGCTCCACGGCCACAACTGGCGAATCAAGATCACGGTGCGGGCCACCCGCCTCGACTCCCGGGGCTTCGTGATGGACTTCAATGAGCTGCTCCCGGCGCTGCGAACGACGGTGGAGCCGTACGAGCACGTCTTCTTGAACGAGATCGCTCCGTTCGACGACCTGAACCCTACGGCGGAGAACATCGCCCGCGTCGTGTTCGACAACATGTCCGCCAAGGTGAACGACGACCGAGTGCGCGTCGTGCGCATCGACGTCTGGGAGAACGACGTCTGCGCGGCGTCTTACTTCGGCGCCTGACCGAGGAGGCTCAGCGCGACGTCGTGCGGGCCCCGCTGGTGCGCGCGAGGGCGACCTCGCCGCCGGGGGTCACGGGGTCGAAGACCGCGCCGCGGCGATCGGTGGTGCCGACGTGGAGCGTGCCGTCGGCGACCAGGAGCGCGTAGGCGCTGCGCGGAGCGGGGGTGTTGGTGCCGTCGTCCGCGAGGACGTAGACGAGCAGGGGCTGAGCGCTCGAGCGCGGCTTGGGCGTCTCGCGGCACCTGCGCGCGACGGCGCCCGTGCGATCGTTGGTGGCGCAGGTTTCGAGCGCGCGCGTGTCATCGGGCTCCGCCGGCACGCGGCCGCGCAGGGCGAGCGCCGCGGCGCCGCGCACGAGATCGTTTTCGTCCTCGAGGAGGAGGCGTCGCTCCTTGGCGCCGTCCTGGCAGCGCGCTCCGGCGAGGCCGAGGCCGGCGAGCGCGTTGGCACGCACGTATGCGTGCGCGGCGTCGAGCAACGGGCAGAGCGTCTGGACGGCGAGCGCCGGGCTCTTGGCGCGTGCGGCGATGCGGCCGACGGCGGCCGTCGCGTCGATGGACGTGTCCATGTCGCCCGCCAGCGTGAGCTTGGCGAGCGCGGGGACCTGGCCCGCGTCGCCCACCGTGCCGAGCGCCCATGCAGCCTGCGCGCGCACGGTCGCGTCGGAGTCGGCGAGCATCGAGGCGGCGAGCGGACCGGCCTCCGCTGCGGTTCGCGCGGGGAGCAGCGAGGCGACCGACCGGCGGTCCTCGACCGAGTCGCTCTTGGCGACGCGCCCGAGCGACGCCATGGCTTCAGGGATCCGCGCGCGCGCGATGGCCGTGAGGATCGCGTCGCGGTCGGCGCCGGCGGCGAGATCGAGCTCGTGATCGAGCCTGCGGACCGCGTCGGGCGTGGCTGCGCGCGAGAGCACCCCGCCGAGGGCGGTGAGGACCGCGGCGCGGTCGGTCTCCTCGCTGGTCGCGAGCTTGTCGAACAACAGGTCACGCGCCTTGGCGCCGCCGGCCCGCGAGAGGGCGAGGGCGGCGTGGAGGCGCAGGCCCGCGTCGGCGTCGGTGAGGAGCGGGACGAGCACTTCGTCGGCGATGGGTTGGCCGAGCGTGCCGAGCGCGTCGATGGCCGCGAGGCGCAGCGCTCGATCCTTCGCCGTGGCGAGCCCGAGCAGAGGCGCGGCGGCGCGGGCGGCGCCGCTGCGGCCGAGCAGGGTCGCGATCTGCGCGCGCTCGGAGGTCGCCAGGCGAGGATCGCGCAGCGCCGCGACGAGCGGCTCGACGACGCGCCCGTCGGGGTGGTCGGGATCGAGCAGCGCCTTGGCGGCTGCGAAGGCCTCGGCGCGCGCGAGGGGGCTCGGGTCGAGTGCGAACTCGAGGACGACCGCCACCTGCGCGTCCGCTCCGGCCCTTCCGAGCGCGCGCAGGGCGGCGGCCGGCGGCAGGACTCCGCGGCGCATCGCCGCCACGATCGTCGCAGCCTCGGACTTGGCGCCCAGCTCGCCCAGCACCCACGCGGCGCTCGTGGCGGTGGAGGTCCCCACCGTCGGGCCGCGCAGCACGTCGGCGACCTGGGGGATCGCGGCTGGCCCGGCGCTCACGAGCGCGTCGCGGACGGGCGTGTGATCGAGGTTGCCCGCCGAGTCGTCGCCCTGACCGAGCAGACCGACCAGGACCTTGATCGCGTCCGCCGTCGCGATGTGGCCGAGCGCGTCGAGCGCGGTCTGGCGCAGCCCCGGCGCCCGCTCGACGGCGAGCGGGGCGATCGCGTCGACCGCGTCGCCGGCCTTGAGCCGGCCGAGCGAGCGAAGCGCCTCGACGCGGACCTCCGACATGTTGTCGCGCAGCTGGAGCAGCAGCGCCTGCGAGGCGCGCGGGTCGCCGAGGTCTCCGAGCGCTCGCGCGACCTCGCGGCGCACGTCGGAGACGGAGTCCTGGACCTTGCCGACGAGGGGGACGACGGCGCGCCGGTCGCGCAGGCGAGCGAGGGCGCGCACGACCTGGATGCGGACGGGAGGGCTCGCGTCGTCGAGCTTGCCGAGCAGCGGGGGCACGGCGTCGGGAGAGCCCTGTTCGCCGAGCGCCTCCGCGGCGGGGCTTCGCACGGCGGTTTCGGCGTCGGAGAGCGCGCGGCCGAGCTGTGGGATGGCGCGTGGCGAGGGCATCGCGCGGGCGACCTCGCAGGCCTTGACGCGCAGGCGCGTCTCCCGGTCCCCGAGCCACGGCAGCACCGCCTCGGTGGCCGGCGTCCAGTGCAGCCGCATCGCGGCGTCGGCCGCGGCGAGGCGCACCTCCACGTCGGCGTCGGCGATCGCTACCTGGATGAGCGGCGCGGCCTGGGCGAGATCGAGCGTCCGGAGCTCGAGCGCGGCCGCCCGGCGCGCGCCCGGGTCGGTCGAGTGAAGCGCGCGCTCGATGCGCTGGGGGACGTCCGGCCAGACCAGCGCCCGCCCCGAGGGCGCGAGCGCGACCCCCACCAGAAAGGCCAATGTTGCGGCTGTTTTCGCTGGGCGCACCGAAGCGAACGCTAGCACCGATTTGGAACGACGGTCAGGTGAGGCCGCTCTTGCGGCGCGCGTACCAGTGGGCGCCGACGCACATGGCCGCGAGCAGGGCCCAGGCCCAGGGCGGGGCGAGCGGCGAGACGTGGCGCTCGGTGCTCACGACGGTGGCCTTCGGCAGGGGGAGCGGGGAGGCGTCGTCGGCGAAGCGGAAGGAGCCGCCCGTCGCGTCGGCTAGCGCGCGGAGACGATCCGGGTCGGGGCGCGAATCGGCCCACTCGTCGCCGCCGGCCTCGCACGCGAAATCGAGGCGTGTGGCGGCGCCGTCGCCGACGCGCATCATCGCCGAGTAGCCGCCGGCCGGCAGGGCGGGCAGACCGAGCTCGAGGGGCACACCGAGCGGGACGGCTTTGCGCTCCAGATGCACCGGCTCCATCGGCTCGTCCATGCGCGTCACCTCGACGGCGACGTCGGCCACGGCTCCTTTGCGTGGGGCGACCGCGCGGACGCGAAGCGTGGACTCGTGCTTCGCCACGCAGCCGTTCGGGAGCTCGAGCTGCGCGGGCTCGAAGCGGGGATCGCGCATGAGCCACCCGAGCAGTCCGTCCCACAACGCGCCGTGGCCGCGCCCGCCCGTGCGCGCGCCGAGGTCCGAAAAGAGCAGCTCCCAGCCGCCGTCGACACCGAGGGCGACCGAGCGCCCGTTGCCGACGTCGGCGACGGCGAGCACGGGCATGGGGTGGCCGGACTTGGTCTTTCGGCGCGGGTGGGTCCAGAGCACCAGCGCGTTGGGCCGCGCGTCCTCGAGGACGTTGGCGCCGGGCATGTCGGGCAGCTCGTCGCCGAGGACGCTGCGCAGCGGGCCGAGCATGGGCGTCTCGCGGCCGAGGTCCGTCCACTCGGGGACGAAGGGGGCGGGATCGGCCGCGGTGACGTCGGACCCGGAGTCGAGCTGCACGGGCAGCACGTCGGCCAGGGGCGTGCCGGCGTAGCCGCCGGCCACGAAGCTGTTGGGCCCGCCGACCATGACGAGGCCGCCGCCGCTGCGGACGTAGCTCGCGAGCGCGGGCAGGTGACGCTCGAGGCCGTAGGGCTGGGCGTCGAAGTCCTGGAGTACGACGGCGTCGAAGGAAGGCAGGTGCTCGCTGAACAGCTCGTCGACGGGAAAGGGGATGAGAGCGAGCTCGTCCTGCGACGCGTTCACGTTGTCGGTCGGCGTGCGCAGGATGAAGAAGGCGACGAGGTCGACGGAGGCGTCGCCCTTGAGCCACTGCCGGAGCGCGCGCACGTCGTTGGTGGGGCGGCCCGCGACGTGGAGCACGCGCACGCGCTCGCGGGTCACGCTGAACGTGACGAGGCGCCGGTCGTTCTCCGGGATGGCGTCGCCCGAGGCGCCGCTGAGCGCGACCTCGACGACGCGGATGCCGGCGCGCTCGAGCGTGATGGGGAGCTCGAGGGTGGCGGTGCCGTCCTTGACGTGGGCGAGGCCGCTGGCGAGCAACGTGGGGGCGCCGTCGTGGTGGAGCTCGCGGGCCGTGACCGTGAGCTCGTCGCACGCGAGGCCGCCCGAGCAGCCGATCTCGATGCGGAGCGGCATCGGCACGTGGGCCACGGCGGCGCCCGCGGCGGTGACGTGGCGGATGCTCGCGTCGGGTGGGGCGGCGCGCGTGGTAGCGATCGCATGGATGGGGACGTGGAGGAGGGCGCCGAGCGGGGCGAGGGTGGCCTTGGTAGCGCCCTCGGGCGGATCGTCGAGGCGGCCGTCGGACACGACGACGATTGCCGCAGGCCGTTCCTCGGGGGCATCGGCGAGCGCGCGCAGGGCGCTCGCGAGATCGCTCCGCCCGAGCCCGGCGGCGTCCTTGCGTAGCGGGGTGGGAGCGCCGTCGCCGAAGCCGAGCTGGACGAGCCGAGCGTTCTTTGCCGAGCGTTCGAGCGCGTCGAGCGCGGCGTCGCGCGCCTGGAGGCGAGTGGTGGCTTCGTCCGGAAGCTGCATGGATCGCGAGGCGTCGGCGAGGACCGCGACCCGCGCGCCGACGATGCTCTCTTTGGCGGCGACGCGTACCGGCCGCACCACCGAGAGCAGCAGCGCGGCGAGGGCCATCAGTCCCGTGCCCGCGACGAGCACGCCGCCGCGTTCGCGCCGCCGCAGCTCGAAGACCAAGAGCACGAGGCTCGCGCCCGCGAGGCCGCACGCCAGCCAGACGGCCCAAACGGGGAGATCGCCGTGGGTCGAAAGGTGGGTCGTCGGCATCCGCGCTCCGGGCGAATCTCTAGCACGCCTCGCCGAGGTGGCTGGCGTCGATCGGCCGCGCTATCGTCGCGGCGTGCGATCTAGGGTCTGGCTTGGCGTGGCTCTGCTGCTCTCGGTGCTGGTCGCCGGCCTGCCGTCGCGCGCGCGCGCGTTCGGCGACGCCGGCGCGTTCGATCCGCGCGTGCTGCTCACGGGCTCGATGACGGACGCAGCGCATCCGTCGGCGCCGGGTCGCTGGTCTTGGGAGCTGGTGCAGAGGACGAGCGCGCCCGCCCGCACACGGCCGACGCTCGTCCGGGCGGACGATCCGGAGATCGTGCACGGGCCCTTCTTGTACTGGAGCGGCAGGTCGAACGTCGCGGCCCTGACGGCTTCCGAGGTGGGCGGTCTGCGCCGCTTCTTCTCGCTCGGCGGCGTGATGCTCGTCGACGATGCGGCGGCTGGCGGCGCGGGCGAGCCGAGCGCCTTCGCGTCCTCGGCCCGGCGCGAGCTCGCGCGCGTCCTCCCGGACTCGACGCCCATCACGCTCGGTACCGATCACGTCGTCTTTCGCAGCTTCTACCTGCTGCCGCGCGCCGAGGGGCGCGTGCTCGGCCCGAAGTCGCTCGACGCAATCGTACGGGGTGGGGCGGCGCAGGTGCTCTTCTCCGAGCACGACGTCGGAGGCGCGCTCGCCAAGGGCCCCACTGGGGTCTGGGAGGAGCCTGTCGTCCCGGGTGGCGATCTGCAGCGGGAGCACGCCATCCGCCTCGCGGTCAATGTGGCCATGTACGTCCTCTGTTCGAACTACAAAGACGATCAGGTCCACGCACCCTTCCTGATGCGCCGGCGCGCCCTCCTCGGGCCCTGACCCTGCTGCGCGCCCGCTGGCCCGTGTCAGCCCCCGAGGCCATTTCGCCACCCATCGGCCGCCGCCCCGGCGCCGGTGCCCGCGCCGCAACCCCGCGTTAGCTTGCTAAAGCGGTTCGCGGGCACACGAGGGGCCGCCTGGCATAGCCGGTGCAAAACCGCGCGCCGTGGACGCGTTGTTCTTCAACCTCAAACGAGCGCATCACGGGAGTCTTCGGTTTGGTCACGCTGTGACCAAGGAATTTGGGCTGACACCGGCGCGGTTCGACCTGCTCTTCGCCTTGAAACAGCACAGAGACGAGTACCCGCTGCCGATGACGCAGCTGGAGCTTCGCGGCATCCTGGGAGTCTCGGCGCCGACGGTCAGTCGGATGCTGCGCTGCCTGGAGAGGCTGGCCCTCGTGTGGCGAGGCCCACGCCGCGACAACACTCGGAGGGTCGCCCTGACTTCCCGAGGGAGGATGCTCATCCGGCGAGCCGCCAAGCGCATCCTGTATAGCGGGTTGGCACGCCGGACCGCCGATCGCGCGATTCGCCGCTTCCGCAAGGCGGACGACTTCATGCGGCGCGGTTCCATCGACGAGAAGCTGAGGGCGATAAGGCGATTCTTCGGCGACGTCGCCACGCTCTACTACCCGTGGGATCCCGACGATTGACGTCGGCTCAGTCGGCGCGCAAGTAGCACGCCGACATTCGTGGACGGCACTTCAGTCGAAGTCGTCGGCGCGCCACACGCCACCTTCGCGCTTCAAGCGCACGTGGTGGCCGCCCGGCACGTTCACCGTCGCGGTGTCGCCCGTCACGTGGACGGCGAGCGAATCGGGGTTGTCGAGCCCATCGACGAGCCCGCGGAGATCCTGCTCGATCATCGCGCGCGTTCGAGGCGTGAGCACCCGCAACAGGCCCGCGTAGCTCCGGCGAGCGAGCACGCGCCGCAGCTGGTCGAGCGCCGCCTCGGGTGTGTGCGCGCCGCCCGGCAGCGCCCCTGCGGCGGTCACCCAGAAGCGACCGTCGTGCAGTTCGAGCGCCGTCTCCTCGCCGTCGTCGAAGCGCAGCCGCGCCGTCGCCTGCACGCGCGTGCCGGGCGCGGTCACGGCCTTCGCCTGGTCGGTCAGCTCCGCCTTCTCGTCCGCGACCATCTTCTTCACGTCGTCGCGCGAGCGCGCCTTGCGCGCCTCCGACGTCATCATGTCGTAGATGCGCTCGCCGTCGCCGCGCGCCGCCGCCTCGGCGTACTCGCGCGTCGCCTCCTTTGGATCGGGAATGGACGTCGACGCGCATCCCACCGAGAGGCCGATCACGAGGGCGCAGGCGACCCGCATCGGGCCCGACTCTATCCGTCGGTGAAGGCCACGTCGAGGTCGAACACGTCCCGCAGCAGCTCCGATTTCGCGCGGACGGTCCATTCCTCGAGCTCCCGGTCCTCTTCGCCTTCGACGGTGAGGAGCAGCTTTCCTTTGTGCGAGTCGACCTTGGCGCGGACGCTCTTCACCTTGCCGAGGTGCTCGCGGTCGAGCGCGTCCGCGATGCGCAGGATCGCGGCGAGGCCGCGCACTCTTCCGCGCGCGTCCTTGTCGAGATCGCGGAAGTTCGGGTGTGTGGGATCCGGCGGGCTCTTGCGGTGATACCGAGCGACATTGGCCACGATCGCGCGCTCGTCGGGCGTCAGCCCGATGATGTCCGAGTTCTGGATGATGTAGAAGCTGTGCTTGTGGTGGCCGTCGTAACGGACGAAGTCTCCGACGTCGTGCAGCATCGCCGCGGCGCGCAGCAGCAGACGGTCCCTGTCGCCCATGCCGTGCACGTTCGCCATGTCGTCGAAGAGCTGCCCGGCGAGCCGGGACACCAGCTGCCCGTGCGCCTCGTCGAACTGGTAGCGGCGCCCCAGGCGCTCGCACGCGCCGAGCACCGCGAGCGCTTCCTGCGCGCTGTCCCATAGGTGGAAGTGCTTGTCGATCAGCTCGACCAGGATGCCTTCCTTCAACCCCACGCCAGGGGCGACGATCACGCCCATCTTGAAGACCTCCGAGAGGCGCAGCAGGAGGGCGGCCGCCGGGATGATCGTGTCGGCGCGGTCGGGCCGCAGACCGAAGGCCTCGCGCCGCTCCCCCGTGCTCATCTTGAGCATCCTGGCGAACAGCGCGCGCATCGCGCCCACGTCGATGGCGCGCGGATGGCCGAACGCTCCGCCTTCGACCGGGCACAGGTCCGCGAGCGTGTCGATGTTGCCGCCCGTGCCTACCATGAGCTCGAACTGGTTGCGCTTCAGCGCGGAGAGCGCCTCGGCCAGCCCGCGGTCGATCATCTCGCTCAGGAGCCGCAGGCGCTCCTTGTCGAGCGGCTGGCCTCCGCTCCGCAAGATGGTCTCGAGCAGCCGCACGGTCCCGAGCGGCAGCGAGCTCGAGAAGGTGTGCTTGTTGCGCTCGAGCACGGTGACCTCGGTCGAGCCGCCGCCGACGTCCACCAGCAGCGTCGTCTGATCTTTCAGGCCGAGGCGCCGCACCACCGCGAGCTCGATGAGCCGCGCCTCCTCGATGCCCTCGATCACGTCCAGCTCGACGCCCGCCTCGCGGCGCGCGCGCTCCGCGAGCGTCGCGCCGTTCTTCGCCTCCCTCACGGCGCTGGTTGCCGTGGCGCGGTAGGCGTCGACGTGCGCCTCATCCATCGCGCGGCGAAAGTCACGCATGGCAGCGCACGCCTGCCCGATCGACGCCGGCGCCAGCCGGCCCGTCAGGAACACCTCGGTCCCGAGGCGGACCGAGGCGCGCAGGTTCGCGATCTCCCGCCAGCCCTCCGGCGCCCGTGTCTCGCCCTTGCCGGTGTCGTCCTTCTTGGCGAGCAGGGACAGCTGCTGATCGGGCGCCTCCGGCGCGAACGCCTCGACGATGCGGAGCCGTATCGCGTTCGAGCCGACGTCGATCGCGGCAAAGCGCGCCTTGGATCGTTCGCGTGAGCTCTCTTCGCCCATGCCTGCCACAACGTAGCGGTCGACGTGCGTTTTCGCTACCCTTCGCGACCGTGCAGCTCCGTGACGTCCTGGAGGCCGGCGTTTCGCTCCGAGCTCTCGCCTCGCGGCTCGAGCGTGCGGCCGTGATCGCTTCGCTCGCCGCCGCCGCCGCGTGCGGAGACGAGCCGGCGCGGCACCCCACCCAGGCCCACCCCATCGACGAGCCGCGCGCCCAGGAGGTCATCGCGCGCACCTTCCAGGCCGAGGGCCTCGACGTCGAGGCCAACCGCTTGGTCTCGGTAGGCGCGACGCAGAAGGTGAAGCTCGAGGTGGCGGCCGCCGAGCACAAGTTCGGCGTCGCCTACCTCACCCGGGAGGAGGTCAAGGAGCTCGGTGGCCTGCTCCCCAAGCACGAAAGCGACGAGGGTGCGCTCGTCGTCCTGCCAGGAGCCGGACCCGACGACGGCGCGCATGTCCTCGCGCTCTGGGAGACCGACTACATGCAGGACGACCTCTCGGGCGAAGCGCATTCCGCCACCGAGATCGCGGCGGAGCGCCGGCTCGCGCGCGACGTCCGGGATTTTCTTCAGAAGGCCAAGGCCGAACAATGGCCGTGAAGAAGAAGAAGCGACCGAAGGTGGCGGAGACGGAGACGGAGTCGGAGACGGGGTCGGCCGGCAGGGCGTCCCGGACGCTGATCTTCGGGGGCGCCGTCGTCTCGCTCGCCGGGATCGTTGCTGCCGCGGCGGGAAGCAACACCCTCGGAGGCGGCGCCACGCTCGCGGGCTGGCTAGCGCTCGTCTACGGCATCCACCGGTTCGGGCGCACGGGCTAGGTCAGAGCTCGGAACGCAGGACCACGATGCCGGTGTTCTCGCCGAGCTTCGGCGTGCGCCTGGCCGCGTAGCCGAAGTCGCGCTCGGTGATCGTCAACACCCCCTGGACCGGCGCGGTCGCCGTCTTGTCCACCAGCTTCGCGTCGATCAGCGCCTGCTCGTTCACCTTCGGAGTCGTGCGCTCGCAATACACGCCGCTCGCGTCGAAGACGCACACGTAGAACACCGGCATCTTCCCCGTGTCCCCGCTCTTGCGGAGGGCCTCCTGGAAGCGGCTCTTGAGCACCTCCTGCAGGTGCGCGGCGAAGCGGCGGTAGGACCAGCCCGTAACGAACAGGCCCGATACCTTGCCCTGATCGTTCTTCACCGGCATCGCTGCGATCCAGTCCTTGTCCGGACCGAGAGGGCCGGGCGGCGTCCCGAAGCTGCCCGTCGTCTCGATGTACGCCCCCTCGAGCGCCTTCGACAGCGCGGGGAAGAGCTTCAGCAGGTCCTGGCCCGCCATCGCGTCCTGCTCCAGGTTGTTCCGGATGCCGACGCCCTTGTCGTCGGCGAGCGCGAAGAACGTCGACTTCGCGATGTTCAGATCCGGCACCTCGCGCGTCGTCCTGAGCAGCGCCTGCCGCACCGCGGGCACGTCCTGCTTCGGATCGGCGCCCTTCGCGTAGAGCTCGCCGAGCTTCTGCGCGCCCTCCGGCATGCCGCGCTCCACCTCGCCGACGTCCTTGTCCACCAGCGCGGCGAGGTCGTCCGCGTTCGCGGCGGCGCGCTGGGCGCTCTCTTTCGCCTGATCCTTGCATTGTACAAGCATCATCCCCGCCGCAATCGCCAGCGCCGTCGTCGTCCTCATACGCGCGACGTTAGCACCGGTCCGCACGCTCGAGCGAAGCGAGAGTTCGGACCGAAGCAAAGAGGCGTCCGCACGCTCGAGCGAAGCGAGAGTTCGGAGCGAGATGTCGAACCGAGGGCCGGGCGCTGATAAGGTTACCCGCCGTGCAAGCCGTCCAGGACGTCCCGCAGAGGCTCGGCCGCTACCAGGTCCTCGCCAAGCTCGGCGAAGGAGGCATGGCCACCGTCTACCTCGCGCGCCGGCTCGGGCCCGGCATCGCCGAGGACGACGACCCCGTCGTGGCCGTGAAGGTCATCAAGCCCGAGCTCTCGCACCGCGAGGACTTCACGGCGATGTTCCTCGACGAGATCAAGGTCGCCGCGTCGCTGCGCCACCCCTCCATCGTCCGGGTGCTCGAGTGCGGCTCCGAGGGCGGCCGCCTCTACTACGCGATGGAGCTCGTCGTGGGCCAATCGCTCTGGCACACGTGGGAGGCGTGCCGCATGCGGCGCTCGCGCCTCCGCTACGACGTCATCGCGTGGATCGGCGCCCGCGTCGCCGAGGGCCTCCACCACGCCCACGAGATGCGCGACGAGGCGGGGAGGCCCGTCGGCTTCGTCCACCGCGACGTCACCCCGAGCAACATCCTTCTGACGTACGACGGCCGAATCAAGATCATCGATTTCGGTCTGGCGAAGGCCCAACATCGATTGAGCAAGACCGGAGTCGGCATCCTCAAAGGCAAATACGCCTACATGGCGCCCGAGCAAGCACAGACCAGCCACGTCGACCGCCGCACGGACGTCTTCGCGCTCGGCGTCACGCTCTGGGAGGTGTCGTGCGATCGTCGCCTGTTCAAGCGCAAGGACGACATCGAGACGCTCATCGCCGTCGGAGCCGCGCAGGTGCCCGACCCGTGCGGCCTGGTCATGGGCTACCCGCGGCCTCTCTGGCGCGTGCTCCGACGTGCGATGCGGCGCGAGCCCGACAAGCGCTACCCGACCGCGCTCGAGATGGCGCGCGAGCTCGACGCGGTGAGCACCCTCGAGGGGCGCAGGGCCGGCCCGCCCGAGCTCGCCGCGGTCATGAACGCGCTCTTCGCGTACGAGGCCGAGCGCGACTCGGCGTGGGTCGCCGACGCGTCGCTCTCGGACGCGGCGCCGTTCTCGGTGCCGCCGCGCGACGACGACGCGCGGCCCAGCGCGCACGCCATCGACGCGCCGGAGGAGTGGAAGAGGGCGCTGCCGCCGGGCCTGCTGGCGGAGCGCAGCTCGGCTCCGAGGTCTCGTCGCTGAGTGCCGAAGGAGGGACTTGAACCCTCACGAGGGGTTACCTCGGCGGATTTTGAATCCGCTGCGTCTGCCAATTCCGCCACTTCGGCCGAGCGTGGTCAATCCGGACGGCCTCGAGCCTTCCGGGCTGACCGGCCGCACCTCATATCACGCTTCGAGCGCCCGGCGGAGCTGATACGATCGTGCGGTGAAGCTCCAGGCGCTCCCCGTCGTCGCCGCGCTCGTGCTGGCGCTCGCGCCGCTCGCCTGCGGCAGCGGCCCGGGCCCGTGCGGGCCATCCGCGCCTCACGACGCCGGCGGCTGCGGGCAGAGCTACGGGGTCGACTACGATCCGGCCACCCAGACCGGCTGCGTCTTCGTCAACGGCTCGGGCACGGCCGACACGTGCAACGGGCTCTGCGGCCAGCCCGCGAAGTGCGACCTCATCACGTTCACGAGCGTGGACTGCAACGTGCCGTGCGGGGACTGACCTTCACGGGGCGGGATCGGCGCAGCAGCGAAAACCCGTCGAGTAGTCGTGATACGTCTTCGCGTGCGCCGTCGTGCGGTATTCGCATCCCGGCCCGTTGAGCGTCGCGTCGACGAAGTATCCGCCCATGAAGCTGCCCTTGGTCGGGTCGTTCGGATCGGGCGAGTCGTCGATCCACTCGTGCAGGTTGCCGTGCATGTCGAAGGCGCCGTAGCTGCTCACGCACTTGGGATAGTCGCCGCCGCGCGCGAGCCCCGCGTCGAGCTGATCGCACTGCGGATCGTTGAGCTCCTGGTACGAGTAGGTCGGGGTCGGTCCGAACAGCCGGACGATGGGGCTCTCGCGACCCTCGTTGCAAGCCGAGGGGTCGTACGTGTCGCCGTAGGGGTAGACGTAGTCGTGCTGCGGCTGACCCCGGCACGCGGCGGTCCACTCCGCGAGTGTGCAGAGCCGCTTGCCCGACCGCGCGCACGCCGCGGCGGCCTGCACCTCGCTGATGTACCCCTGCGGATGGATCGCGCGCGCCGGCACCGCGCGGATGGCGCTCGCGTCGACGGCGTCGAGGCTTTCGTAGAAAGGCCACGGGCTGTCGCCGCCGTCGATGCCGCGCTGCACGAGCGCGCCCTCGTAGAGATCGACGCACACGCCACCATCCGTGTCGACGAGCGTCATCCCGTCGGGGCAGGGGCCGCTCTCCGCGCCGCCGTCCCCCGGGGTCGTCGTGGCGTCGGTCGCGCCGTCGGAGCCCGCGTCCGCGGTCGCATCCGTTCCGTCCGAACAGGCGAACGAGAGCGACAAGACCGAGCAGAGAACGACGCCAAGGGTGCGCAAGCCGATCGGTAGCCTAATACTCGGTGCCTCCGAGGGCACCCACAATCGCAGAGCTGGCAATATTCCGAGATGCGAAATGATTGATCGTGGGTAATGAACAACGCATTTTGGCTTGACCCTATTTGGGCCGACCTCTAATGGTGCGGCATGGCCACCAACCTCCACGACACGATCAATGCCCTGGCGTCCGAGTTTGCACACTCCCTGCTGGCTGCGCTCCGCGGGGCGTCGCTCGAGGAGATCATCACCGAGACCACGCACGGCAAGCGCGGCCCGGG
>DATIQP010000461.1:0-1921 GCA_035470765.1 Polyangiaceae bacterium
TCGCCAGCAAGAGCGAGCTCGTCGTCGCCACGCGGCGCAGGCGCTCGAACACCTTCGACCAGAGCACGAGGTTGATGAAGCCGTGCTCGTCTTCCATCGTGACGAAGACGACGCCGCTCGCCGTCCCCGGGCGCTGCCGGCAGATGACCATCCCCGCGGTCGTCACCCGATGCCCCTTGGGCAGCCCGGCGAGCTCCCGCGAGCCGAGCACGCCATCGGGCAGGTGCTCGCGGAGCAGGCGCATCGGGTGGTCGCCGACGGACAGGCCCGTTCGCTCGAAGTCGAGCACGAGCTGCTCGGCTCGCGTCATGCGCGGCAGCTCGATCTCGACCTCGTCCCCGTCCTTGCCGCGGAAGAGCCCCTCGCCCCGCGGCGCCCTCACCCTCCACATCGCCTGACGGGTCCCGCTCCCCGAAAGCCCGTTCAGCGCGCCGGCCTCCGCGAGCGCGTCCATCTCCTTCTGGTCGAGGCCCGCCCGCGCGCGCAGGCCCTCGATGCCGCCCCACGCTCGCTCCTTGCGTGCGGCCTCGACGCGCCTCCCGGCCTCCTCGCCCAGGCCCTTCACCTGCCTCAATCCCACGCGGATGCTCGCCCCTTCCAGCGTGCAGTCCCAATCGCTGCATTCTACACGTATCGGCAGCACCTCGACGCCGTGGCGCTGGGCGTCCTTCAGGATCGAGCTCACCGAGTAGAAGCCCATCGGCTGGCTGTTGACGAGCGCGGCCGCGAACGCCGCGGGGTGGTGCACCTTGAGCCACGCGCTCGCGTAGACCAGCAGCGCGAAGCTCGCCGCGTGGCTCTCGGGGAAGCCATACTCGCCGAAGCCCTGGATCTGCTTGTAGAGCCGCTCGCCGAACTGCTCCGAGATGCCGCGCTCGCGAAAGCCGCGCTGCAGCCGATCGCGGTGGCGCGCGAGCTTGCCGTTGCGCTTCCACGCGGCCATGTCGCGCCGGAGCTGATCGGCCTCGCCGCCCGAGTAGCCCGCACCCACGATCGCGATCTGCATCACCTGCTCCTGGAAGAGCGGCACGCCGAGCGTGCGCTCCAGGATCGGCCGGAGCAGCTCGTGCGGCACGTCGATCGCCTCCTCGCCGTTTCGCCGCCGCAAGTAGGGATGGACCATGCCGCCCTGGATCGGCCCGGGCCTCACGATCGCCACCTCGATGACGAGGTCGTAGAACGCGCGCGGCCGCAGCCTCGGAAGCATCGCCATCTGCGCGCGGCTCTCGATCTGAAACACGCCAACCGTATCCGCCCGGCAGAGCGCGTCGTAGACAACGGGATCCTCGGGCGGGATGGCGGCAAGGAGATCGATCGCCGTCTCCGTCTCCGACTCCGTCTCCGCATCCGCCACGAACCGTAATGCCTTACGGATCGCCGTGAGCATCCCCAGCCCCAGCACGTCCACCTTGAAGAACCCCAGCGCGTCGACGTCGTCCTTGTCCCACGGAACCACCGTGCGGCCCGGCATCGCCGCCGGCTCGACCGGCGCGATGCGCTCGAGCGGCTCCGCCGACAGGATGAACCCGCCCACGTGGATCGACAGGTGCCTGGGAAAGCCCTGGATGGCCTGCGCCATCCGAAGACACTGCCGCACGCGCTCGTCGCCCGCGTCGAACCCCGCCTCTCTCACCCGCTTCGGATCGACACCCTTGATCGAATCCCACCAGGAGACGAGCGTCGAGAGCTGGTCGACCTGCTCGAGCGAGAAGCCGAACACCTTGCCCACCTCGCGCAGCGCCGACTTGCCGCGATAGGAGATCACCTCGCTCACCATCGCCGCGCGATCGCGGCCGTACCGCCGGTAGATCTCCTGGATGACCTCCTCGCGCCGCTCGTGCTCGAAGTCGACGTCGATGTCGGGCGGCTCGCGCCGCTCGGGCGAGAGGAAGCGCTCGAAGAGCAGCTTGCTCCGCGACGG
>DATIQP010000462.1:0-2443 GCA_035470765.1 Polyangiaceae bacterium
CGACGCAGACGCCTCGCCCGACGCCGGAACCATCCCGACGCCGAGCGGTGGTTGCAGCTGCAACGAGTCCGCCTCGCCCGACGGCGCGTGGGCGCTCGTGCTCAGTTGGCTTGCGACGCGGCTTGCTCGCGCTTCTCGCGCTTCTTCGCGTAGAGCGCCTCGACGGCCTTGCCGTACTTCTCCATGACCTTGCGGCGCTTCACCTTGAGGCTCGGCGTGAGCATGCCGTTCTCGGTCGTGAAGTCCTCGCCGATGAGCGCGAAGTCCTTCACCTCCTCGAAGCCCTTGAAGTCGGCCATGTGCTTCTCGAGCTCTTTCTTGAAGAGCTCGCGCACGCGCGGGTTCTCGAGGAGCCCCTCGGTCGCCTGCGAGCCGAGACCCTGCTCCTGCGCGAACTTCTTCACCGCGTTCATGTCGGCGCAGAGGAGCGCGACGTTGAACGGCTTGTTGTCGCCGTAGACGAACGCGTTGAGGATGTACGGCGAGAGCTTGAGCTTCTCCTCGAGCGGCGACGGGACGACATACTTGCCGTTCTCGAGCTTGTACTGCTCCTTGATGCGGCCCGTGATGTAGAGGAAGCCGTGCGGGTCGACGTAGCCCTGGTCGCCGGTGCGGAAGCCGCCGTCCTTGGTGAAGACGGCCGCGTTCTCGTCGTCGCGCTTGAAGTAGCCCTTCATCACGTTGGGCCCGTAGACGAGGATCTCGCCCTCCACGCGACCCTCCTTGCCGCCGTCGGCAGCGGCGTAACCGGCCTTCGGATCGATGACGATCTTCACGCCCGGAATCGCGCGGCCGACGGAGCCGATGCGCCGCTCGCTGGGGCAGTTGGCGGTGGCGATGGGGCTCGTCTCGGTGAGGCCGTAGCCCTCGTAGACCACGACGCCCAGGCTGTCGATGAACTCGGCCACCTCGCGCGAGAGCGCGGCGCCGCCGCTGAAGGCGTACTTCAGGCGGCCGCCGAAGCGCTCGCGCACCTTGCTGAACACGAGCTTGTCGGCGATCGAGAGCGTGATGTGCTCGGTGATGGAGAGGCGCTGCCCGTCGCGCTCCTTGGCGGTGCACTTGAGCGCGGCCGCGACGAGGCTCTTCACGAACGCCGGCTTCTCCGAGATCTGCTTTTGCACGGCCTGATAGAGCTTGTTGAAGATCCTCGGCACGCTAAAGAGCAGCGTCGGCTTCACCTCGGCGAGGTTCTCGATGATCTTCTGCGTCGACTCGCAGAGGGCCATGCTCGCGCCGTTGGAGAAGAGCGCGTGCAGCTCGCACGTCTGGCCGAAGGAGTGCGCCCACGGCAGGAACGACAGCGAGCGGTCGTCCTCCTTCATGGGGAAGATGTCGTGCACCGCGTTGATGTTGGACGCGATGTTGTAGTGCGTGAGGATGACGCCCTTGGGGTTGCCCGTCGTGCCGCTGGTGTAGATGAGACAGCACGTGTCTTCCTTGCCCGGCTTGATGGCGGGCACGTCTTGCTTGGTGTCGAGCAGCTGCCCGAACGTCTTGACGTTGTCCCCGGTCGCGCCCTCCTCGAGGCAGACGAGCTGCTTCAGCGACGGGATCGACTGCAGGAAGCCCCTGGTCTTCTCGAGGATGGCCTTGTTCGCGACGACGAGGACCTTGGCCTCGCAGTCGCGGACGATGAACTCCCAGTCTTTGTCGAGCTGCGCCTCGTACATGGGTACCAGCGCCGCGCCGAGCCCGAAGCAGGCATACTCGGTGACCGCCCACTCGACACGGTTGTCCGCGATGATGGCAACCTTGTCGCCCCGCCCGACGCCGATCGACGCGAGACCGCCGCGGAGCTTGTTCACCTGATCGGCGAACTGCTGGTACGTCGTCCACACCCAGGCGCCTTCAGTCTTGGTGCCGAACAGCTCGCGCGAGGCGTACTGTTTCGTGGCGTGATCGAAGACGTCGACGAGGTTCTCGAACCGCACGCTGCTCATGCGGCGGAGGGTACATCCAACCCAGGCGAAGTCCAGTGGGCCCGGCCAGCATCCGGCGCCTTTTCCGCCTCCGATCCCGCCTCCGTCTCCGACTCCGTCTCCGATTCCGTTCCCGACTCCGACTCCGTTCCCGACTCCGATTCCGTCTCCGCCTCCGTCTCCGCTAGGATCGGCTCATGCGTGGCCCCGCCATCTCCCTCGGCCTCGGCGCGACGGGCGCCGCGTGCGTGCTCTGCCTCGTGGCGTCGTGCGGCGCGCGCACCGGACTGCTCGCGCCCGAGCCCGAGGACGCGCGGCCCGACAAGCCCACGCACCACGACGCCCAACCCGATCTCTTCGTCGAGGAAGACGCGCTCCCCCTCATCGACACGTTCCTGCCCGACGTCCCGGTCTTCACCGACTGCCCCGACGCCGGCTCGACGCTCGTCTATCTCATCACCGAAGAGAACGCGCTCCTGAGCTTTTACCCGCCGACGCTCGGCTTCAAGACGATCGGCAAG
>DATIQP010000463.1:0-17725 GCA_035470765.1 Polyangiaceae bacterium
GTGCCGCAGAGCCTCGCCTCGTGCGCCACCTCCGCCTGCGCGGTCACGGCGATCAGCACCGTGATCGGGAGCTGCACCTCGCCGCCGCGCCTCGCGCAGACGGGCTTCACCAGCCAGGCCGCTCAGTTCTTCTTCGACAACTCCGCGACGCTCTCCGGCAACGGCCTCCTGCCGGGGGGCTTCTCCCTGCCGGGGAGCCCGCCGTGCAACAACGGCGGCAAGCTCGACGGTACCCAGGGCATGATCTTCGTTCGCTGACCCTCGTCTCCGACCGGTTATGCTCCGCCGGCGATGGCAATGAGCTGGTCCGAGATCCAGAAGCGGGTGGTCGAGGCGCCGGCGCGCGTGCGCGCGGTCGCGAAGATGTCGAGGAGCACCGGGATGCTCTGGGAGCTGCGGCCGGGAGGCGTGATCGAGCTCGTCCGCATGCTCGGCCGCAACTACGAGAACCCCTCGTCGCTCTACGCGATCCAGGCCAAAAACCAGCCGAACCGCGAGGCGATCCGCTTCCGCGGGCGCTCGCTGACCTTCGGCGAGCTCGACGAGCGCATCGCCGGCGTCGCCTCGGGCCTCGTCGAGCGCGGCCTCGGGCGCAAGCAGAGCGTCTTGCTGATGATGAAGAACCGCCCCGAGTACGTGGAGATCGGCTCGGGGGCTGCGCGCGCGGGGGCTGCGGCGGTCGCGGTCTCGTGGCGGTCGACGCCGGCCGAGCTCGCCTACCTCGCGAGCAACTCGGGCGCGCAGTTCCTCTTCTTCGAGCACGAGCTCTGGCCGACCGTCGAGCAAGCGCTCGGCCGGATCGAGCTGCCGCGCGAGCGCCTGGTCTCGGTGGGCGGCGACGTCCCGGGCTGCACCCGCTACGAGGACCTGCTGAGCACCAAGCGTAGGCCGATCGAGCGCGACGACGAGGCGGCGGCCGTCGTGACGTACACGTCGGGGACGACCGGCAAGCCGAAGGGCGCGGTGCGGCGCTTCCCGCGGGAGATGGCGGTGCAGCTCATGGAGTTCATCGCCGCCACGCCCCTCAAGACCGACGACGTCCACCTCGTCGTCTGCCCGATGTACCACATGACCGCGTTCGCCTTCCTCAGCATGACCCACCTCGTGGGCGGGTGCGCGGTCATCGCCGACGAGTTCAAGCCCGAGTCGTTCCTGCAGACGGTCGAGCGCGAGCGCATCACCACGACCGCGCTCGTGCCGACGATGCTCCAGCGCCTCGTCGCGCTGGGCCCCGAGGCCATCGCACGCCACCGAACGCGCTCGCTGCGCGCCATCTTCTCGGGCGGTGCGGCCCTCCCCGGCGCGCTCGCCCTCGCGGCCATGGATGCCCTCGGGGACGTCGTCTACAACTTCTACGGAGCCACCGAGACGGGCATCGTCACGCTCGCAGGGCCCGCGGATCTGCGCGCCGCCCCGGGGACGATCGGCCCGGCGCTCGCGGGCAACGACGTGATGCTCCTCGACGAGCACCGGGCGCAGGTCAAGGACGGCGAGGTCGGCGAGCTGTACGTCAAGAACGCGATGCTCGTCGCCGGCTACCACGACAACGACCAGGCCACGCGCGAGAGCATGCACGGCGGCTACTTCAGCGTCGGCGATCTCGCGCGGCGCGACCGCGACGGTCGCTACTTCATCGAGGGCCGCAAGCGCGACATGGTCATCACGGGCGGCGTGAACGTCTACCCGGCGGAGGTCGAGGCGGCGATCGAGGAGCACCCGCAGGTGCTCGAGGCCGCCGTCGTGGGCGTCCCCGATCCGGAGTGGGGCGAGCGCGTGAAAGCGTTCGTCGTCGCGCGAGGCGGGCAGCGGCTCGACGCCGAACAGATCAAACATTTCTTGCGAGAGCGCATCGCCGGGCCGAAGGTCCCGCGCGAGTACGCGTTCCTCGACGCGCTGCCGCGCAACCCGACGGGCAAGGTGCTCAAGAACGAGCTCCGCTCGCTGCGATCCTGAAGGCCGAAGCTCCACCGTCGCCGCGAGGAGCTGCTCGAAGGATGAACAGGGCCTGATCAGCGTTGTTCAAGCGTTGAACAATTTGCCGAGGCGCATGCCCTCGTTTGTTGGTCGAACTCCCGCGGGCACGGAACGTGGAAGGGGCCCGGGGCCACATGCTCCGAAACACCAGCACACTCGCCGTCGCCCTCTTCGTCTCGCTAGGTCTGCTCGCTTGCAGCGGAGGCAGCCCGAGCGGCACGCAGCCCCTGAACCCCGCCGACTCGGGCAAACCGCTCGTCGACGCTGGCGACGGCGCCGTCGCCACGAAGGACTCGTCCGCCGCGGAGACGTCGAACGGCGTCGACGCCGGCACCGAAGCGGCGACCGAAGCCGGGGCGCCTGCGCCGGAAGCGGGCACCGACGCCTCGTCGGGCATTCACCTCTCGGGGACGCCGAAGATCATGACGTTCGGCGACTCCATCACCGCCGCGACCTGCTGGCGCGCCCGGTTCTGGGAGGATCTCGAGAAGAACGGCTACAAGAATTTCCAGATGGTCGGCTCGCAGGACTCGAGCGGCGACTGCAGCGACCCCAACTACGACGGTCACAACGAGGGGCACTCCGGCTACCTCGTCGTGAACCTGGCCAACGAGGAGCCGAACGGCGAGATGGACGGCTGGTTCTCGGCGAACCCGCCCGACGTCGTGCTCATGCACATCGGCACGAACGACGTCTGGAACAAGCTCCCGACGACGACGATCCTGGACGCCTACGGCGTCGCGATCGACACCCTTCGCAAGTACGCGCCGAAGGTCGTCATCCTGCTGGCGCAGATCATCCCCATGGACCCCTCCGGCTGCTCCGTCTGCGCCGCGGGCGTCCAGGCGCTCGACGCGGCGATCCCGGCGTGGGCGGCGAGCAAGAGCACGACGGCCTCGCCGATCATCGTGGTCGACCAGTGGACGGGCTTCAACGACGCCAACGACACCTACGACGGGGTCCACCCGAACGACAGCACCGGCTCGCAGAAGATCGCCGACAAGTGGTACAGCGTCCTCGCGCCGATGCTCTGAGGTCTCGCGCGCCGAGCGCGAGCCGACAGCCCGAAGGGCACGTGGTCTGAGGTCTCGCGCGCCGAGCGCGAGCCGACAGCCCGAAGGGCACGGCACCCGACGCGTCCCTCGAAAAATGGCCCAAGGGTTGCTAGTCTTGGGGTAGGTGGACCTCCAACCGGGCGCCGTACTGCAGGACAAATACCTGCTCGACTCCAGCATTGGGCGTGGAGGCATGGGGGAGGTGTTCGCCGCGACCCGGATGGCGGACGGGCAGCAGGTCGCCATCAAGGTAGTCAGCCGGCGCATCGTCGACGACACGCTGATGGCGCGCCTGGAGCGGGAGGCGGCCGCCGCCGTCCGGATCCGCAGCATGTACGTCCCCGAGGTCTACGAGGTCGATCGCACCCCCGACGGCGAGCTCTTTCTCGTGATGCGGCTGCTTCACGGCGAGGCTCTCGCGGCGCGCCTTCGTGACCGCCGCGCCCTGCACTGGCCGGAAGTGCAGCACATCGTCGACGACGTGCTCAGCGCCCTCGCCGACGCGCACGCGGCAGGCGTCGTGCATCGGGATCTGAAGCCGGGCAACATCTTCCTGGAGCGCATCGAGCCCGCGACGCTGCCCGGTCACACGCCCGCCATGGGGTGGATCCCGACCGACGCCACCGAGCGCGCGATGATCCTGGATTTCGGGGTGTGCAAGCTCGACACGAGCGACGCCCCCAAGCTCACCGTCACGGGCGAATCCGTGGGCACGATCTCCTACATGGCGCCCGAGCAGATCCGCGGCGCCTCCGAGGTCGACGCGCGGGCCGACCTGTACGCCCTGGCGATGGTCATCTTCGAGATGCTCTGCGGACGGATCGCCTTCGACGTGACGGGTCAAATGGCGATCCTGGCCGCCAAGCTCGAGGGGCGGCCCCGCCGGCTGCGTGACTGCGCCGTGGTCGCCGTTCCGGCAGGGCTGGACGCCCTCGTCGGCAAGGCCCTGGCGCGCCGGCCGCAGGACCGCTTCGCCAGCGCGCGCGAGATGCAGCAGGCGTGGCGCGCGCTGGGTCCGGCCACCGAGGCGCCGAAGGCCGTCATCTCGCAGAGCTTGCCGCCGCTCTACGCGACCCAGAACGCGATGACGGCCAACACGCACACGCGCGTCGGCATCACGCCGCGCGTCGGTCTCCTGCTCGCCTCGGTCTCCGTCTTCGTCGCCGCCATCGGGATCGGCCTCGCGCTTCGCCACCCGCCGCAGGCCCGGGCGCCGGTCGACCCCGTCTCCGACGAGCAAGCCTCGGCCGCGCCCGCTCCGCCCCCCTCGGCGCCGGCTTCCGAGGAGACGGTTCCGGTGCCCATGACGTTCGTCGAGCTGGGCGACACGGCGAGCGCCGTGGACGGCGGCGTGCCTCGCGTCAAGCGAGTGACGCACGGCGTCTGGCGTCCCCCGATCGTCAGGCACAACGCCACGAATGGCACGCACATCACGACCGAGCCGCGGTACTAATTCGATCATCATGCGTGGTCAGATCTTCCTTCTCGCCTTCGGCGCGCTCGGCCTCGTCGCGTGCAGCGGCGGCGACAACACCCAGAACGATGCGGGCGACGGCGGCGTCGAGGCCGCCGTCACGTACCCCGCGGCCCACCCGGCGATGCCGCAGATCATCACCAAGGGCGGCCCCGTCATGACGCCGGTGAAGATCGTCCCGATCGCCTTCACCGGCGATCCGGCCCTCGCGGACATCGACAAGTTCGCCTCGCAGCTCGGCAGCGCGACGGACTACTGGAAGGGAACGACGAGCGAGTACGGCGTCGGAGGGCTCACCGTGGCCACGCCGATCCACCTGAACGAGACGCCGGCCACGAACCTGGCCGACGCCGACATCCAGGCGTGGCTCACGAACAAGATCCAGACCGACTCGAGCTTCCCGCAGCCCGACGCGACCACCATCTACAGCGTCTTCTACCCCGACACGGTCACCGTCACCATGGGGGTCGGGGAGACGAGCTGCGTGCAGTTTCAGGGCTACCACGACAGCTACGAGATCACGCCGGGCAACCGGGTGATCTACGCGGTGATCCCGCGCTGCCCAGCGCCACCCGTGCAGGGCGTCACGGTCATCGACCAGATGACCGCGGAGGCGAGCCACGAGTTCGTAGAAGCCGCGACAGACCCGTATCCCTCGAGCAATCCCGCCTACATCCAGATCGACAACAACGACCTGGCCTGGATGCTCCTCGGCGGCGGCGAGACGGGGGACATCTGCGCGGACTTCTTCCTCTCGGGCGTCTTCTATCGCACGCCGGGTGTCGACAGCCTCGTGCAGCGCACGTGGTCCAACGCCAACGCGGCCGCGAGCCACGATCCGTGTCAGCCCGCCGGCTTCATGCCGTACTTCAACTCGGCGCCCGTCCTGCCCGACATGGTCCACCTGTCGGCCGGCGGCATCGTCGGCGTGAGCCAGGGCATCAAGCTCATCGGCGGTGCGAGCCAGACGATCGAGCTCGACCTCTACAGCGATGGGCCGACGACGGGGCCGTGGAAGGTCTCCGCGGTCGACCTGGGCACGTTCTTCGGAAACCCGGCGAACCTGACCTTCTCCTTCGACAAGAACACGGGCCAGAACGGCGACAAGATCCAGATGACGGTCAACTGCGCGAAATCTGTCCCCGGCGGCATCCCGTTCTGGATCCAGAACGACCTCGGCACCCAGACCACCGTCTGGATGGCCGCCGTCGCGCCGAACTGAACGATGCGCGCGCTCTGGCTCTGTGCCGCGCTGGCGGTCGCGAGCCTGGCACCGCTCGCCAGGGCCGATCAGCCACGCCCCGACGAGCCGGGCGAGTCGGCGCAGCGCGAGCAGTCACGCGAAGAGTTCCGGCGCGGCGTGGCCGCGCTCCGCAGGCAGGCGTGGCAGGAGGCGCGCGACGCGTTCGTCCACGCCTACCAGCTGTTCCCCCATCCGAGCATCCTGCTCGACCTCGGCATCGCGCGCGCGCACGTCGGCGAGTACGTCGACGCCGAGCAGGATCTGACGCGCTTCCTCGCGGAGGACACAGGCGCCCACCCCGACGAGCTGCAGACCGCGCGCTCCACCCTCGGGGAGGTGCGCACGCACCTCGGCACCATCCGGCTGCGCGTGGCCCCCGCCGGCGCGGTCGCCACGCTCGACGACAAACCGGTCGCGCTCGTCCCGCACGAGCTCGTCGACGTGCGCGTCCCGCTCGGTGGTCACAAGCTCCACGTCGAGGCCGTCGATCGCTCATCCTGGGACGGCACCGTCATCGCCGACGGGCCCGAGGCGAAGGTCGTCGACCTCACGCTGAGGTCCAAGGAAGCGCCGCTCGTCGCGCACCCTGGCCCGCACCCGCGGCGCATCGTCAGCTACGTGCTCTTCGGCGTCGGCGCCGGCCTCGCCGGCTTCGGCATCTTCGCCGGCGTGCACTCGATCGATCTGGCCAACCAGTACAACACGCCCACCGAGGCGAACTACCAGAACCCCGGCACCAAGTCCGAGGGCATCGCCTACCGCACCGCCGCCGACGTCACGCTCACGATCGCGGCGGTGTGCGTCGTCACGGGCATCGTCCTGTTCGCCACCGCGCCGAAGTCCGCGTCGGCGCCCGCCGCTCAGGTCTCGGTGGGCCCGACGGGGTTCGCGCTCAGCGGGCGATTCTGATCGCCCGATCCGACTCCGACCGAGGTCCAGGACGGCCGAGCTGGCCGGGACGCACGGGAAACGACCTCGTTCGCGCCGAAATCCTTGGCCTAGTATGATGGATCCATGTCCCCGGGCGCCCAGCGCTTCTCGCTCCCCGCGCCGCGCGAGCTCCGCGACCGCGCCGAGCGCGTGGGGCAAGCCTTCCGCCGCGGGCGGCCCCGCGCGCGGTTCCTCGCCGCGCGCCGCTCCACGCTCTTCGTGTACCTCGTGCCGTGCCTCTCGCTCGCGGCGCTCATCAGCGGCTCGGTCGCCATCGTCGACGTCGCCCTCGCTTCGTTCCCGCCGAGCCGCACCGCCACCCTCGCCGAGGTCACGGCCGCGCTCGTCCTCGCCGTCGCGGTCGCGCTGCTCGTCGCGTTCCGCCGCAACCTGCGTGCGATCCTCGTCATCCACGGAGCCGCCGCCGCGCTGAGCCAGCTCGCGTGGGGCGTCGCCGCGCACAACACCGGCGGCGCGGCCAGTCCGTACCTGCTCGCGCTGCCGCTGTCGCACGTCCTGTTCGCGGGAGTCGTTCCGGCGGAGGCCTGGGTCGCCTCGGTGTCCGGCGTGAGCTGCTACGCCGCGCTGCTCATCGCCAGCCCTGGCTCGCCCGTGCCGATCCACCTCGTCGTCGTCGCCTCCGCGCTCGGCTCGGTCGTCCTCGCGATGGCGCGCCACCAGCGCTCGCTCCAGTTGTTCATGCGCACCGAGCGGCTCGCCGCAGCCGTCGCGCGCATGCGTCGCATGCAGGAGCAGCTCGTGGTCGTCGAGAAGCTCGAGGCCCTGCGCGTGCTCGTCGGAGGGATGGCGCACGAGCTCAACAACGCGCTCGCGGTGAGCATCGCCTCCAACCAGCAGGTGCTGCGCGATCTCGGCGGCAACGTGGAGCTCGCCCGTGCGGCGGTGCTGCGCGGCGACGGCGGGCTCGCGCGCATCAAGAAGACGGTCGACCGGCTGCGGCGCTTCGCGATGGCGGCCGAGGGCGTGCTCGAGCCGGCCGACGTCGCCGCGATGCTGGATTTCGCCCTCGAGAGCGCCATCGGGCGCGCGCGCTCGGGCGTCGTCGTCGAACGCAAGTACGATCCGCAGGTCGGCTCGCTCGAGGTCCACGTCTCGGCGCTGGCCGAGGCGCTCTATCAGGTCGCGCGCAACGCCGTCGAGGCGATGCCCGGGGGCGGCACCATCGAGGCCACGGTGCGCAAGGAGGGCGACCGCATCGTGCTCAGCGTCGCCGATCAGGGGCAGGGCATCCCCCCCGAGCAGATCCCGCACGTCTTCGATCCCTTCTACCGGGCCGAGGGCAAGGGCGTCAGCAAGAGCGGCCTCGGCCTCTCGGCCGTCTATGGCCTGATCAGCGCCATCGGCGGTCACATCGACATCAAGAGCGAGGTCGGCCGCGGCACCGAGATCGCCATCGTCATGCCCGCGCGCCGCGCCACCATCCCTCCGCCGCGCCCGTCCACGAGGCCGCCCAGTCCATGACGTCGTTCGATGCGCCGCTCGCTCCGGGTTCGGTGGTCGCGGATCGATTCGTCGTCGAGCGGCTCGCGGGCGAGGGCGGCATGGGGCGCGTCTATCGAGCGCTCGATCGACACCGCGGCGAGGTCGTCGCGCTCAAGATCGTGTCGAAGCCCGGGCCGAGCCAGCGCGAGGGACAGCGGACGGGCAGCATGGGCGCCGTCAACCACGCCGAGGCGCGCACGCTCGTCGAGCTGCTCCACCCGAACATCGTGCGGTGCATCGCCTTCGGGACCGTCGACGGCCGCGAGTTCCTCGCCACCGAGTGGCTCGAAGGCGAGACGCTCCGAGACAAGCTCGCGCGCGGAAAGCTCCCTGCCGATCAGGCGCTCGCCATCGTGCGGCTCGCCGCCGAGGGCCTCGCCGCCGCGCACGCGTGGGGCATCGTCCACCGCGACGTCACGCCCGCCAACGTGATGGTGCTCGCGGGGGACGTGCTGCGCGTCAAGGTGCTCGACTTCGGCCTCGCCATGCAGGGCCTGGGCGACACGCGGTCCGCGGGCACCGTCGGCTACGCCGCGCCCGAGCAGGCCCGCGGCGATCGCCCCGTCGACGCGCGCGCGGACGTCTTCGGCCTGGGCTGCGTGCTCTACGAGTGCCTGCTCGGCGAGAAGCCCTTCGCCGCCGACACCGACGTCGCCGTGCTCGCGCGCATGTTCGAGGGCGAGACCGCGCGGGTGACCGAGCGGCTCGTCGGCGTCCCGGCCGCGATCGCGTCGCTGCTCGCGCGAATGCTCGCGGCCGATCCCGAAGGAAGGCCGCGCGACGCGGGCGCGGTCGCGGCGGAGCTCACGGCGCTCGGGGTGGCGGCCCCCGAGCTGCCGAGCACGCGCTCGGTCACGCGGAGCGAGCAGCGCGTGCTCAGCGTGCTCGTCGCTCGCACCGACAAGGCCGGCGACGCGCGCCTCCACGGGGAGCTCTCGTCGCTCGGCGCGCAGGTGGATGTGGAGCTTTCCACAGGGCAACTCCTGGTCTGCGCGATGTCGGGCGAGTCCTCGGCGGCCGAGCGTGCGGTGCGCGGCGCGAGGGCGGCGCTCGCGATACGGCGCGCGGACGCGCGGGCGAGGGTGTCCATCGTGGCCGCTTCCGATGCGGCGCGCGGTTCGTCCGACGCCGAGGAGGCGCTTCCCGCGGAGCCTTCCATCGTCGTCGACGAGGACACCGCGCGCCTTCTCGGCGACCGCTTCGTCGTGCGCGGCAGCGGCGACACGCTCGAGCTCGTCCGCGACGGCGGCACGTACCGTTCGCGCACGACCCTCTTCGGGCGCGAGACGCGCTGCATCGGCCGCGAGCGCGAGATCGCCCTCATCGCCTCCGTCTTCGACGAGTGCGCCTCCGAGCCCGACGCGCGCGTGGTGTGGCTCACCGGCCCGGCCGGAATCGGCAAGAGCCGCGTACGCGACGAGGTGCTGCGGCGCATCGAGATCGAGCCGCGCGCCATCTGGTCGGCGCAGGCCGATCCCACGCGGGCCGGCGTGCCGCTCGGGATCCTCGCGGAGCTGCTCCGCTCCGCCGCGAACCTCTCCGCGTCGGAGGACGCTACGCTCCAGAAGGCGGCGGTGGCCGACCTCGCCGCCGCGATCGCGCCGGCCGATCGACCCCGCGCGCTCGAGTTCGCGTGCGAGCTCTTGCGGCTGCCCATCGCCGAGCCGAGCTTGCAGCTTCGCGCGGCGCGCGAAGAGGCCATCCTGATGAGCGACCAGCTCACGCGGGCGTTCTGCGATTTCGCGCTCGCGTCGACGAGCTCGCCTCTGGCGCTCGTCGTCGAGGATCTGCAGTGGGCCGATCTGCCTTCGATCCGCGCGTTGGACGATCTCGCCCGCATGGGCCGCGACCGCCCGCTGTTCGTGATGCTCGTGGGCCGCCCCGAGGCCAAGGACACGCACGTCCGGCTGCTCGCCGATCGGCAGCCCACGGGGGTCTCGCTGGGCAAGCTCGGCGGCAAGGCGATGGAGAAGCTCGTGAGCGAGGTGCTCGGCGAGGGCGCCGATGCGGCCGTCGTGGCGAGCGTCGCGCAGCGCGCCGGGGGCAATCCGTTCTTTGCCGAGGAGCTGCTGCGGGCGTCGCAGGACTCCGAGCGCGCTTCAGGCTCGCCGACGGCGGCCATCGCGGTCGTCGAGACGCGCCTGTCGGCGTTCGAGCCGGAGGCGCGCCGGGTGCTGCGCGCGGCGAGCGCGTTCGGACAGGAGTTCGACGCGCGCGGCGCCGCGGCGCTTTTGGGGGACGCGACCGCCGAGTACGTGGACGCCTGGTGCACCTGGCTCGCCGAGCGCGAGGTTCTCGCCCAGCGCGCGCCGGGCCGCTGGTTCTTCCGCCAGGGCCTCGTGCGCGACGGCGCCTACGCGATGCTGACCGACGCGGATCGCAGGACCGCGCACGGGCTCGCGTCCGAGTGGCTCGAGCGGGAGGGCCGGGCGGCCGGGTCGGTCCTCGCCGAGCACTACGCCAAGGCCGGCGAGCCCGTGCACGCCGCGCGCTGGCTCGCGGCGGCCGCGTCGAGCGCCCTCGAGGCCAACGATCTCGCCGCGTGCGTCGAGCTCGCCGATCGCGCCCTCCCCACGCTGCACGGGCTCGCGCGCGGCGAGCTGCTGGTCATCGCGGCGGAGGCGCACCGCTGGCGCGGCGAGTACGACCGCGCCGTCGCGAGCGCGCGCGAGGCGCTCGAGCTATTGCCCCACGGCGGGCCGCGCTTCTTCCGCGCCGCCGGCGAGCTCGCCGCGGTGGCCGGCGTCGTCGGCCCCGTGGAGGCGTTCGAGAGCGTCGTCTCGCTGCTCGCGAGCGCCCGCCCCAGCGACGACGCAGCCAAAAGCGCGGCGTCGATGGCGTGGAGCCGTGCCGCGCTGCAGCTCCTCGTGCGCGGCGACGCGCGCGCGGAGGCCTTGCTCGATCTCGCCAAGGACTCCGCCTCGACCGACCTCGCGCAGGCGCGCGTCGAGCAGGCGTTCGCGCTCCGCGCCGGCATCCGCGGCCACCTCGAGGAGCTCGCCACGCGTTACGAGGCGAGCGTCGCGGCGCTCGAGCGGGCCGGAGATTTGCGCAACGCCTCCGTCCACGAGCTCAACCTCGTCGCCGCCCTCGTCGAGCTGGGGCAGGACGGGCGCGCGCGCCAGCGGCTCGCTCACGGCGCCGCCGAGGCCGCGCGTCGCGGTCTGTCGTCGGCCGTGGCGCTGGGCAAGCACCTCGAGGGCACGATCCTCGCGCGCGAGGGCCGTCTCGAGGACGCGCTCGCGGCGGAGCGCGAGGCGCTGAGTACCTTCACCGCGCAGGGCAGCGCGCGCATGTGCGGCGGCGTGAGGTGCTCGATCGCGGAGGTGCAGCTGCGGGCCGGCGCGCACGAGGAGTCCGAGAAGGTCGCCTGGCAAGCCGTGGACGATCTCCGGAGTGCGAGGCCCGGACGCGCGCGCGCGCTCGCTGTTCTCGCGATGGCCCAGGTCGCGAGAGGGGAGCGAGACGCTGCGCTCGCCACGTCGGAGCAAGCCGTCACGCTGGCGCGAGAAGCGGGCGTCGAGGGAGGCGAGGCGCTGGTCCACATCGCGCGCGTGGAGGCGCTCGCGCTCGCAGGCTCGCCGGAGGTCGCGGTGGCCAAGCGAGCCGGCCGTGAGCGGCTGCTGGCGCAGGCGACCGCGATCCGGGATCCGGCGCTGCGGGAGTCGTTCCTCGGGCGGGTGCCGGAGAACGCGTGGCTGTTGGAGCTGACGAAGTAGACGGAGGACGGAGCCGGAGACGGAGTCAGCGTCGGAGGTTCACGGGCGAAGCAGGGAGGACCCCTCCGCGAAACTTTGCGGCACCTCGTAGTGCACGCGGCCGTGCACGTGCTTCTGCGCGTGCCGGGCGCACCAGAGCTGCTGGCCGGCGGTCGCTCGCTGCGTCTCGAGGCAGTCCGGGCATGGCGGCTCCAGCTCGGGCACGACCTTGCCGTGGTAGTCCTTGCGCCGCACGACGTAGACGGGGCACTGCGCCTTGCGGACGATGGGCTCCGCCACCGAGCCGAGCAGCAGCTTCTCGAGCCGGCTGAGGTCGTGCGCGCCGACGACGATCAGATCGGCTTGCACGTTGGCGGCGAGCTGCAGGATCTCTCGCGTGGGGTTTCCCGCCGCGAGGTGGAGCATGAGCGGAATGCTCTCGGGCAGGCCTCGGCCGAGCTGCTCCAGGATCTGCCGACCGCGCTCGAGCTGTTCGGTGAGTCGCCTCGTCTCGCCGACGGCGTCGATCACGTGGACGAGGTGGAGCTCGGCGCCGGGCATCGCGGCGAACCTGGCCCCCGCGGCGACGACGTAGGGGCTGGCTGCGCTGCCATCGACGGCTCCCAGGATCACCGTACGAGGCGGGTTGCTGCTTTGCGTGCTCATGGTTTTTCGAGGTGCGAGCGGCGTGCCGTCGCAAACGCGCGCCCGCGGGGTGGACGAGGCCGAGCCGAGCGCAAACGTCGCGGCCCGCGGCAAGGAGTGCGCTCGGGCATGCGGGCTGACTTGACGCAAGGGCGCCCATTCTCTAGAGGAGTACCGCGTGCAACGTTTCGCCCTGCTCGAAGCCCCGGCTGCCTCGACGGCTTGGCGTGACGTCCTCGCGCTGGGCAAGCCGCGCATCACGCTCATGGTTCTCCTGACGGCCTCGGGCGGGCTCTGGCTCGCGCCGACGCATGCCTCCCGGCTGACCGTCCTGTTCGCCCTCGTCGGCGTCGCGCTCATCGTCGCGGGCGCCAACGCGCTCAACATGTACATCGAGCGCGACATCGACGGCTACATGAAGCGGACGAAGAACCGCCCGCTGCCCGCAGGCCGGATGGCGCCGCGCGTGGCGCTCGTCTTCGGCGTGGTGTCGTCGGTCGCCGCCGTCCCGCTGCTCGCCTTCGGCGTCAACGCCACCACCGCGCTGCTCGCGGTCCTCGCAAACCTCCTGTACGTGCTCGCGTATACGCCGCTCAAGCAGCGCTCCCACTGGGCCTTGCAGGTGGGCGCGGTGCCCGGCGCCATCCCGCCGCTGCTCGGCTGGACGGCCGCCACCGGCCGGGTCGACGCGGGAGCGGTCGTGCTCTTCGCGATCCTCTACTTCTGGCAGATCGCGCATTTTCACGCGATCGCCCTCTTCCGCAAGCTCGAGTACGGGCGCGCGGGCCTCGTCGTGCTGCCGAACGTCGAGGGCGACGAGGCGGCGCGCCACAGCATCGTGCGTCACGCTGGGGCGCTCGTGGCGGTGACGCTGCTGCTCGTGCCGCTGCACGTCGCGCACGGCATCTACCTCGGGGCGGCCGTCGTGCTCGGCGCGGGCTTCGTCGCCGTGGCGCTGCTGGGCCTTCGCCGAACCGTGTCGCCGCGCTGGTCGCGCCGCGTCTTTGGCGCCTCGCTCGTCTATCTGATGGGACTCTTCGCGGCGGTCGCCGTCGACGTCCTCCTGTCGGCGCCGCTCACGTGAGCTGGGCCCGCCGCGGCGCAGTGCTCGCGCTGGCGCTCGCTGCCTGCGCGCAGACGCGCGTCCCCGATTTCCATGGGGTACGCCTCGGCATGACGCCGCGAGAGGTGCGCGATCGCTTCGACGTCCGAGGCGACTTCCAGGTCTCGACGGACTCCGCGACCGACGACATCACCATGCGATTCGTGCCTGCGCAGGCTGCCGCCGTGACGACGGCGCAGTTCGAGTTCCACATGGGCGCGCTCGTCGCCGTGCGCGCCGACGTGACCCAGGGCGATCCGGCGTGGTCGGGCGACGAGACGATCGCGACGCGCGCCGAGGTGCTGCACCGCGAGCGCGCCGCGACCTCCACCCACATCGACTGGCTCTCCCGCGGGTGTCCCACCCACGCGGCGGAGGCCAAGCGCCTCGCGGGAAGCAAATAGTTCGGGCCCCGAGGCCGAGATGCGAAAACGTTTCGCGCTTCGACGCAGAACTTGGATACATCGACATACCGAGTGGCGTTCGCGCATGGAAATAGGGTTGTGCGGCAAGGCCTGCGTCACCTATAAGCTCTCCGCGATAGAGCGTTCGGGCACCGTCATTCGTCGGGGCGGCGTGCTCGAGCGGTGCTCTTCCAGCGTCGCCGGCCCTACAGCGCGGCGATACGAGAAGCCGAGACCCCTCGAATGCAAATTTTCCCCCGAGCCCTCAACAAGCTGCCGCTCATCGGCGCCGTGGGCAACCTGTTCGCGCTCGTCGTCGCGATCGGTATCCCCTGGTACTACTTCTCGCCGAAGAACCTGCAGGTCGGCTACGAGCCGGTTCAACCCGTGCCCTACAGCCACCGACTCCACGCCGGGCAGATGGGAATGGACTGCCGATACTGCCACGCGCAGGTCGAGCGCTCCGCCCACGCGATGATCCCGCCCACGCAGACCTGTATGGGTTGCCATGCGGTCGTGAAGACGGACAGCGCGAAGCTCGCGCCCGTTCGCGAGAGCTGGGAGACGGGCGAGCCGATCCAGTGGGTCAAGGTCCACAAGCTCCCCGGCCACACGTACTTCGACCACAGCGTCCACGTCGCCGTCGGCGTCGGCTGCGCCACCTGTCACGGGCGCATCGACCAGATGGATGTCGTCCGTCTCGATCAACCCATCGCGATGCAGTGGTGCCTCCAGTGCCACCGCAACCCCGAACCCAACCTTCGCCCGAAGGATCAGGTCACGAACATGAGCTGGACGCCCGACATGGCGCCCCCCGGCTGGAAGCCGCCCCAAGTGCATCCTCCCACCAACTGCAGCGGGTGCCACCGATGAGCCGCAGGAAGCCCTACGATCTTCCGGCCGCGAAGCCGGGGGACAAGCCCATCTGGAAGTCGCTCTCCGAGAAGCGCGACCCCGAGGCCGCGCAGGAAGCGGCGCAGCGCGAGTTCGTGCCCGGCGCGATCCTCGGAGACGTCGTCAAGGCCGCCAGCGAGGCGAAGGTGTCGCGCCGCGGCTTCTTCGGCTTCGGCGCGGCGGGCGCGGCGCTGCTCAGCGAGGCGTGCATCCGCAGGCCCGTCGAGAAGATCTACCCGTACACCAAGGCGCCCGAGTACGTGATCCCGGGCGTCGCCAACCACTACGCCTCGATCCTTTCGCGTCGGGGCGAGGCGGTGGGCGTGCTCGTGGAGAGCCACGAGGGCCGGCCCACCAAGATCGAGGGCAACCCCGATCACCCGATGAGCCTCGGCGGCGCCGACGCGCTGCTGCAGGCGGCGACGATGGACCTCTACGACGCGGACCGCTCCACGCACCCGCGCGAGAAGGGCAAAAAGAGCGACTGGGCCGCGTTCGATGCGGCCTTCGCGGCGATGCTCAAGACGAGCGAGGCCGACGGCGGCGCCAAGCTGCGCGTCCTTTTGCGGCCGACGGTGTCGCCCACGGCGACGCGCCTCAAGAACATGGTGAACGAGCGCTTCCCGCACGCGCGCATCCACACCTACGCGCCGGTGAGCGAGAGCAACTCGCGCGAGGGCGGGCGCGTTGCGTTCGGCCAGGCCGTCGCGCCCGTGTACGACTATCGCGCGGCGCGCACGGTGCTGTCGCTCGACGCGGACTTCCTCCACGGCGAGCAAGGCGCGCTCCGCGCGTCACGAGGCTTCGCGCACGGGCGCAGGCCCGACTTCACCAACGAGATGAACCGCCTCTACGTCGTCGAGCCGACCTACACGGTCACCGGCGCGAACGCAGACGAGCGGCTGCGCATGCCGGCCGCTCACGTCGACGCCTTCGCCCGCGCCCTCGCGGCGGAGCTCGCCAAATCGGTCGAGCTCGGCGCGATCAAGGACGCGGTCGCGGGAGCCAAGGCGCCTGAAGGCGCGAGCGCGTTCCTCGAGGCGGTCGCCGCGGAGCTCGTCGCCAACAAGGGCAAGTGCATCGTCGTGGCGGGGCGCCGCCAGCCCGCGCACGTCCACGCGCTCGTCGCGGCGCTCAACACCGCGCTCGACAACGTCGGCAAGACGGTGACCTACGCGCCGGTCGTCGATGTCCTCGAGCCCGCCGATCTCGCCGCCGACCTCAAGGCGCTCGCCGACGACATCGACAAGAACGCCGTCGACGTCCTGGTCATCCTCGACGGCAACCCCGTCTACGACGCGCCGGGCGACGTGAAGCTCGGCGAGAAGCTCGACAAGGTGCCGACGTCGATCCACCTCGCGAGCCACTTCAACGAGACGGGCGAGCACTGCACCTGGCACCTGCCGATGGCGCACGAGCTCGAGACCTGGGGCGACGGGCGTTCGCTCGACGGCTCCTGGTCGATCCAGCAGCCGCTCATCGAGCCGCTCCACGGTGGCCGGTCGCTCATCGAGGTCCTCTCGCACCTCACGAAGGAGCCCTCCAACAAGGGCTACGACATCGTGCGCGAGACCTTCCACCAGCGTGCTGCGGCGCCGGCGCGCTTCGAGGGCGCCTGGGCGAACGCGACGCGGCTCGGGCTCGACCCGCAGAGCAACCTCGTGCTCGAGATGCACGCGACCCTCGACGACGTGGCCACGGCGATCAAGAAGGCGCCCGCGCCGAAGGCCATCGGCCCGAGCAACCTCGAGGTCACCTTCGCCCCGTGCAACAAGGTCCACGACGGCGCTTCGGCCAACAACCCCTGGCTGCTGGAGCTCCCCGAGCCCATGACGAAGATCGTCTGGGACAACGCCGCGCTGCTCTCGGCCGCGACGGCGAAGGCCCTCGGCCTCGACCTGGAGCCGCCGCCGAAGGACAACGCCATCGGCGTCTCGCAGTTGCCGAAGATCGAGTACCCGATCATCTCCATCTCGCGAGAGGGCGCCGCTCCGATCGAGGTCGTCGCCTGGATCCAGCCGGGTCAAGCGGATGACACCATCTCGCTGACCCTCGGGTGGGGCCGGCAGAACGCGGGCCGCTACGGCAACGGGCGCGGCTTCGACGTGAACCCGCTCCGCACCGTCAAGTCGATGGACTTCGCCGACGGAGTGAAGGTCACGAACACCGGCAAGACCTACAAGGTCGTGCAGACGCAAGACCACGATCGCATGGAGGGCCGCCCGCTCGCCATCGACGCCACCATCGACGAGTTCCGCAAGAACCCGGCCTTCGTGAACTTCCCCAGCGAGGAGCGCGGCCGCCCCGGCGCGCCCACCCCCAAGACGCTGCCTCTCTGGGACCGCCAGAAGTACGAGGCTCACAAGTGGGGGATGAGCATCGACCTCAGCGCGTGCACCGGCTGCAGCGCCTGCGTCGTGGCGTGCATCGCGGAGAACAACATCGCGTTCGTCGGCAAGGAGCAGGTCTTCCGCGGCCGCGAGATGCACTGGATCCGCATCGACCGCTACTTCGTCGGCGACGACGAGGCCAGCCCCGACGTCGCGTTCCAGCCGGTCGCGTGCGTGCAGTGCGAAGAGGCGCCGTGCGAGAACGTCTGCCCGGTCAACGCGACGATCCACAGCGAAGAGGGCCTGAACGACATGGCCTACAACCGCTGCATCGGCACGCGCTACTGCGCCAACAACTGCCCGTACAAGGTCCGCCGCTTCAACTTCCTCGAGTGGCGCGGCCCCGAAGGCGCGCAGCAGCGCGTCGAGGACCAGTACCAGGACATCCCCGAGACGGAGAAAATGTCGTTCAA